>JALRAA010000390.1 GCA_023262645.1 Burkholderiaceae bacterium | reverse complement strand
GAAGAAGGCCACAAGGCATAAGCCACCACATGCACTTGAACGGAATCACGGGTTGTCATACAAGAGATTGTGCCGTGGTGCCACAATCGCTATCCATGACTCCTATCCCATGGCCTTTTGAGTGGTTGATCGGCTGGCGCTACACCCGCGCCGCACGTGCCGCTCGCCGCAACCGCTTCATCTCTTTCATCTCTTCGGTCTCCATGCTGGGCATCGCGCTGGGTGTGGCCGCGCTCATCATTGTGTTGAGCGTCATGAACGGCTTTCAAAAAGAAGTGCGTGACCGCATGTTGGGCGTGTTGTCGCACATAGAAGTGTTGGCCTACACCAGCGCTTCGCTCAACGGTATTCCTGCGTTAGAGAAGCCACTGGCGCAACACCCCGAGGTGCTGGCGTATGCCCCTTTCGTGTTGTCGCAAGTGCTGATGGCGCAAGGTGAAGACATGCGCGGTGCAATGGTGCGTGGCATCGATCCCTTGCAAGAAACAGCCGTGACGGACGCGGTGGCGCAAGTGGACCCCAAGGTACTGGCGCAACTGCAGCCTGATTCTTTTGCGGTGGTGTTGGGCACAGAACTGGCTCGCCAACTGGGGGTGAAAACCGGCGAGCAGGTGACGTTGATCGCACCGGGCGGGCAGGTCACCCCCGTGGGTGTGGTGCCTCGCTTGAAGCAATTGCATGTGGTGGGCTTGTTGGACACCGGCCATTTTGAATACGACGCCAGCTTGGCGTTGGTGCATATCAGCGATGCACAACGCATCTTCCGCTTGGAGGGCCCCACCGGCCTGCGGGTCAAACTCAAAGACCCGCAACGTGCACGCGAGGTGGCGGCTGAGCTCGCACCGCAATTGGGCGACGAAGTGATGGTGCGCGACTGGACCCGCGCCAACCGCACTTGGTTCGCTGCGGTGCAAATTGAAAAACGCATGATGTTCATCATCTTGACCCTGATCGTTGCAGTGGCTGCTTTCAATTTGGTCAGCACACTGGTCATGACAGTCACCGACAAGCGCGCCGATATCGCCATCTTGCGAACCTTGGGTGCGAGCCCAGCGAGCATCATGGGCATATTCGTGGTGCAAGGCGCCTTGGTCGGTGTGGTGGGCACCTTATCAGGCTTGTTGCTGGGCTTGTTGGTGGCGTTCAACATTGGCAGCATCGTGCCCGCCATCGAACGCGCGTTGGGCGCGAGTTTTTTACCCCGCGATGTTTACCTGATCAGCCGCATGCCCAGTGACCCGCAATGGGCAGACATCGGACCCGTGGTCATCATCGCTTTGGTGTTGGCATTGGCTGCCACGCTTTACCCGAGTTGGCGGGCCAGTCGCATCGATCCAGCGGAGGCACTGCGCCATGAATGAACCGGTGTTGTCTGCGCAATCTTTAGGTCGTCGTTTTCACGAGGGCGAGATCGATGTCACGGTGTTGCAAGACGTGGATTTCCAACTCCACGCCGGTGAAACGCTGGCGGTGGTGGGCGCGTCGGGTTCTGGCAAAAGCACCTTGTTGCATTTGCTTGGCGGATTGGACACGCCCACCACTGGCAGTGTGGAATTACAAGGTCAGGCTTTGCGAGGACTGGACGCCACCGAATTGGGGCGGTTGCGGAACCGGCATTTGGGCTTC
>JALRAA010000038.1 GCA_023262645.1 Burkholderiaceae bacterium | reverse complement strand
CCACGACCGCAGGTGTTCCAACATGACCCCAGGTTTGCATGCGCCCTGGCACGGGTTGAAGGGCATGGCAAGCGTCGACGACTGCTGACAAGCTGTGACCGGCTTGGCACAGCACCGCCATGACACCCAACAAATTCATCACATTGAATTCACCCAAACACTGGCTGAAAACGCTTTGGCTTTGCTCACCACACACGACTTCAAACACCATGCCTTGTGCTGTGGTGCGTACATGGCGCGCATATACATTGGCTTGTGTGGAATGCATGGAAACTGTCCACACCTGAACCGATGAGCCAGCCAACAAGTCGCACAGCACTTGCCCTTTCGGATCATCCAAGTTGATGACCGCAGTGGCTAAGCCTGGCCACTCGAACAAGCTTTGCTTGGCCTGCCAATACGCTTGCATATCGCCATGAAAGTCCAAATGGTCTTGCGTGAAATTGGTGAAGATCGCTGTGCGAATATGGCAACCGTTCAAGCGATGCTCGACCAAACCAATCGAAGACGCTTCCATGGCGCAGGCCTTCACGCCCTCGTTCACCCAGCGTCGCAATTGTGTTTGCAGCTGCAAAGGGTCTGGTGTGGTCAAGCCAGTGCTGTGCATTTGTCCTGGCTCGCCCAAGCCCAGCGTGCCCACGACGGTGCACCGCTGTCCTAAACGTGTGAGTGCTTGCGCCAACCACCATGCGGTGGAAGTTTTCCCATTGGTGCCGGTGACTGCCATCAGGTGCAGGTGTTGGCTGGGTTGTTCAAAATACGCATCGGCGATGGCACCGCTGGCAGCCTTCAAGCCTTGGTAACTGACGATCGGTGCATCATGCAAACCCAAATCGTTGAGTGCTTCAAAGGCTTCCAGACCGTCGGCTTCCACCAGACAAGCACTGGCACCTTTTTGCAAGGCTTGCACCACATGCTGTCTGGCATCTGTGTGATGGCCGGCCCATGCAAAAAACGCATCGCCCGTCTGCACGTGGCGACTGTCCGACTGCAGCTGGGCTTGCACCCGCGCGCGCAGCCAACTGGCAGCCTGTTCAGGGCTGTGCATTTGCTGCATCAAAACGACTCCGGCTCTGCTTTGGCAACCACCTGCGGTTTGACCGCCATGTCTGGTTGCACTTCCAACATGCGCAAGGTTTGTTGCACCGTTTGGCTAAATACAGGCGCAGCCACATCGCCACCAAAATAATGACCGCCAGTGGGTTCATCAATCATCACTGCGACAACGATGCGGGGGTTTTCAATCGGCGCCATGCCCACAAAAAAGCCCCGGTATTTTTTCTCGGCGTACGTTTTTCCATCGAGCTTGTGTGCGGTACCGGTTTTTCCACCCACCGAATAACCCATGGTCTGCGCTTTGGGTGCTGTGCCGCCCGGGCCAGTGACCAAATGCAACATGTTGCGTACTTGCGCTGCATGCTCAGCGGACATGACCCGTACTCCGCTGACTTTGTCTTGGTGTTTGAGCAAACTGACCGGGGCCATTTCTCCATCACGAGCGAGCATGGTGTACGCCTGCGCCAGTTGAAACAAACTGGTGGACAAACCGTACCCGTAACTCATGGTGGCCTGTTCCATGGGACGCCAGCTCTTGTAAGGGCGCAGTCGTCCGGCGACCGCGCCAGGGAACGGCACCTGCGGCTTTTGCCCAAAACCGACTTGGGTGTACATCTCCCACATGTCTTTGGCAGGCATCTTCATGGCGATCTTGACCGTGCCGATGTTGCTGGATTTTTGGATCACTTCTGACACACTCAAGGTGCCATGGGGATGGGCGTCGGTGACCGTCATGCCGTACATGCTGACCTTGCCAGGCGCGGTATCGATCAAGGTCTCGGGTTTGACCAAACCTTTTTCCATGGCCAGCCCGATGATCAATGGCTTCATGGTGGAACCCGGCTCAAACGTGTCAGTGAGCGCACGGTTTCGCAATTGCGCACCACTCAAATTGCTGCGTTTTTCTGGCACATAACTGGGGTAATTGGCCAACGCCAACACATCACCCGTTTGTGCGTCCAACACCACCACACTGCCGGCAGCAGCTTTGTTTTGCAACACCGCTTCACGCAATCGCTGATAAGCAAAGTACTGCACTTTGCTGTCAATACTGAGTTGCAGGTCTTTGCCTTCTTCTGGCGGCACCAAATCGCCAATGCCTTCAACCACTTGACCTTGGCCGTTTTTGATGACACGTCGGGTACCGTTCTTTCCCCCCAAATGCGTGTTAAACGTCAGTTCGACACCCTCTTGTCCGATGTTCTCCACATTGGTGAAACCCACCACATGCGCTGCTGCTTCGCCTTGCGGGTACATGCGCTTGTATTCCATGGTGGTGTAGATGCCATGGATACCCAGTTCTTTGATTTTTTTACCTGTGGCTTCATCTACCTGGCGACGCAACCACACATGTTTGCGGCGGGTATCGCTGACTTTCTTTTGCAGCTCGGGCAACGGCATTTCCAACAACTGCGACAAGTTTTTCAACTGCGTGGCATTGGCCTCTAATTCTTCCGGACTCGCCCATATGCTGGGCATGGGCACACTCGACGCCAAAATCAAACCATTGCGATCAAGAATGCGTCCGCGGTTGGCGGGTATATCCAACTGACGCTCAAACCTGACCGTGCCTTGTTTGATGAAAAACGCATTGCCCACCACTTGCACATACACCGCTCTGACCACCAACCCGATAAAACCCAAGGCGATGCAAGCCACGATGAATTGGCTGCGCCAAATCGGTGTTTTGCTGGCAAGCAAAGGGTTGGTCGAGTATTGAACGCTGCGGCTGCTCACGGTTGTTCCTTTTGCACTGCAGCAGCGGCACTCTCAAGCGGTGCATTGCCAGGGGCAGCGTATTGCGTGATGGCCGGTGAAATGGTGCGCATGTTGAGTTGCTCGTGGGCCAGCTTTTCAACCCGCAGTGGCGTGGCTTGAGCGCCTCTTTCGATATCGAGTCGGTCGTATTCGTTTTCCAAACGCTGGGCCTGGGCTTTGGCCCTGTCTAATTCGGTGTAGAGGCGGCGCGATTCATACTGGGTACGCACCAGGTACAACGCACTGCACATCACGGCCACCAACAACAATGCATTCACCCGGGTCATGCCAACTCCTGTGCTGCGCCCGCGCGCTCGGCCACACGCATGATGGCGCTGCGGCTGCGTGGATTGGCTTTGATTTCCTCTGCCGAAGGCCGTTGACGTCCCAATGCACGCAAAGGCAATTCGGGTGCAACCGCAAAAGGTGTGCGGCGGTCATACACCTCGCGTGAATGTTTGGCGATGAATTGCTTGACCATGCGGTCTTCGAGCGAATGGAAACTGATCACCACCAGGCGTCCTCCGGGTTGCAACACCTGCAAACTGGCATCGAGCGCTTGCTGCAATTCATCGAGCTCGCCGTTGATGTACATGCGAAACGCTTGAAAAGTGCGGGTCGCTGGGTTTTGGCCTGGTTCGCGGGTTTTGACCACCTCAGCGACAAGCGACGCCATGCCCAAAGTGGTGTCGGGCAATTGACCCGCCTCACGCTTGGCAGCGATGGCTTTGGCGATGCCGTTGGCAAAACGTTCTTCTCCCAAGTCACGAATCACCTGTGCGATTTGTTCGGTTTTTGCGTGTGCCAGCCACTCGTACACGCTTTGGCCTTTGCTGCTGTCCATCCGCATGTCCAGCGGGCCGTCCTGGCGAAACGAAAAGCCGCGCTGCGGGTTGTCGATTTGCGGTGAGCTCACGCCCAGATCCATCAACACGCCCCTGACGCTGTTCGGGGGCAGTTGGTTCAGGGCGGCAAAGCCCTGATGCCTGATTTGCAGCCTCGGGTCGCCCAGGGCTTGTGCCGTTGCCACTGCTTGCGGGTCCTTGTCGAAGGCAATCAGCGTTCCTTGTGGCGACAGGCTGTCCAAGATGCGCTTTGCATGCCCGCCGCGGCCAAAGGTTGTGTCGACATAAGTGGCTTCGGCCTGGACGTCCAGCGCCTCGACCGCCTCCTTCAACATGACGGTGGTGTGTGCCCATTCAGTTGTCGCCATTCCACGTTAAATCGAAAAATCCCGCAGCACATCAGGCATGTCGCCTTGCATGGCCTGGGCTTCTTGTGCTTCATAGGTGGACTTGTCCCACAGTTCAAAGTGGCTGCCCATGCCCAACAAAATGGTTTCTTTGGTGATGTGGGTGGCTTCGCGCAATTCCGGCGAAATCAACACGCGGCCCGTGCTGTCCATATCGACATCCATGGCATTGCCCAAAAAGATGCGTTTCCACCAATGAGCGGTCATCGGCAAAGCCGCCACGCGCTCGCGAAATTTTTCCCATTCACTGCGTGGGAACAGCATCAGGCAACCGTGCGGATGGCGGGTGATGGTGAGTTGTCCGGCTGCGGTCGCGCTCAAGACGTCGCGGTGCCTTGTCGGCACCGATAAACGGCCTTTGGCATCCAAACTCAGCGACGAAGCACCTTGAAACACAGCGATCAACCCCTTGGAGAACAAAACACAGCGAAAAACCCGGAGAAATCTTGAATTTCCCACTTATTACCACTTGTTTGCACTTTAACAGAGATTTACCGCCGCACCAATCAAATTTGATGTTTTATAAATAAAATCAACAACTTAGGCGCCAATTCACATAAAAATACTTTTGAAAAAACAATTATCAGACAAGCACTTACAAAATAGACTGAATGTGGTTTATCAGCTTTTTGCGGACAAAAAAAATGCAGGCCCCCAAAGACCTGCATCGCATGTTGTGGCAAACCTGCGTCAGTCGCCAAACATTTTTTGCTTCAATTCGCGCCTTTGCTGCGCTTCCAAGGACAACGTGGCGGTCGGGCGCGCGATCAATCGACCCACCCCGATCGGCTCGCCAGTTTCATCGCAGTAGCCGTAGTCGCCGGAATCGATGCGGGCGATGGATTGTTCGATTTTTTTCAGCAATTTACGTTCGCGGTCACGGGTGCGAAGTTCAAGTGCATGTTCTTCTTCGATGGTGGCGCGATCGGCCGGGTCAGGCACGATGACAGTGTCTTCCCGCAGGTGCTCGGTGGTTTCACCGGCATTGACCAATATGTCTTCCTTGAGCTGAACCAGTTTGTGACGGAAGAACGCCATCTGAAAAGCGTTCATGTAGTCGTCATCAGACATGGCGATCACTTCTTCATCTGTGACCGAGTCAGGGGTTTTGTTTTTCCAGTTGTTGGCCAATTTGGGGTTCTTGACGGGCACCACAGGCACGACGGCTGGCAAGCTGGGCACCAGGATCGGTCCATAACTCGATTTGGCCGTGGTCGACGCCACGCTTTGTCCGGGTGGTGGCGGCATCATGGCCATGGCTTTGGCGGCGCGTGGCGACTTTTTGGCCACTTCTACCGCAGGCGGGTTGGCGCCTACGTGTGTTGGGGTGGGTTTGACAGCCGCTGCTTTGGCAGCGGTTTTTTCGTTTTTGGAAGGGGAAGATTTGGCGGCGCTGGTCACGGATGAGGGGGCAGTCTTTGCAGGGTTTGATTTCTTGGCGGAAGCAGAGGTCTTGGCGGTGGCCGAAGACGCTTTGCCTGAACGGGAGGCTGTTGGAGTTTTGACAACGGCTTTTTTAACGGGAACCGCTTTGGTGGGCGCGGCTTTTTTGGAGGCAACGGTTTTTTTGGCGACGGGTTTTTTGGAAACCAGTTTTTTGGCAGTCACCGGTTTTTTAGCAACGGCTTTTTTGGCAACGGCTTTTTTTGATGCAGCCGGTTTTTTGGCAGCGGTTTTGGAAGTGGCTGTTTTCTTCACAGGCAATGGTTTTTTGGCCGCGGTTTTTTTCGGAGTGGGCTTGGCAGCGACAGGTTTTTTCACAGCGGCTTTTTTAGCTGGTGCAGGTTTTTTGACCGCTGCTTTGGATTTGGCAGTGACGGGTTTTTTAACCGGCGCCTTGGTCTTGGCTTTTGCCTTTGAACTGGCGCTTTGCTTGGTATGTTTCACTGTACTTCTCCTGTCAACGCATCTGGTCGGTAAAAGCCAGATGTACGACTGTTGTTATCAAATACGTCCTTGCCATGTGTTGACTCCCAAACAGCATGATGCAGGCTGGGATTGTGGCGCGCGGATTGTACTCAGCTTACACACTGTTGCAGGCCTTGCATGAAAATATCACGGGGCAAATCGATACCGATGAATACCATTTTGCTCATTCGTTTCTCATTCTTGTCCCACGGTTGACCCAAATCGCTGCCCATGAGTTGGTGCACGCCTTGGAAAATCACTTTGCGTTCGGTGCCTTTCATGTGCAACACGCCTTTGTAACGCAGCATGCGCGGCCCGTAAATATTGACGATGGCGCCCAAGAAATCTTCGAGTTTGGCGGGGTCTAACGGACGATCGGCCTTGAACACAAAACTTTTGACATCGTCGTCATGGTGATGGTGGTGACCGTGGCCATGGCCATGTGCGTGGTCATGGTCGCCATGGTGGTCATGCGCATGCGATGGATGGTCGCAATGTTCGCCATCGTGGTGATGGTGGTCGTGTCCTTCGCTCAAAAAATCCGGGTCGATTTCCAACGTGGTGTTGAGGTTAAAGCCGCGCAAATCAAACACTTTGTCCAAGCCGATTTCGCCGAAATGCACTGTGTGCTGGGGTGCGCGCGGGTTCATGTGCTTGAGGCGGTGCTGTAGGGCGTCGAGTTCGTCTGCACCGATCAATTCGCTTTTGCTGATGAAGATTTGATCGGCAAACCCCACTTGCCGACGCGCTTCTTGGCGATCGTTCAAGGTTTGCGCGGCATGCTTGGCGTCGACCAGCGTCAGCACAGAATCGAGTAAAAAACTCTCTGCGATTTCATCGTCCATGAAAAAAGTTTGCGCCACCGGTCCGGGATCGGCCAAACCGGTGGTTTCGATCACCACGCGGTCAAAATCGAGTTCGCCTTTGCGTTTTTTCTCCGCCAGTTCTTGCAACGTGGTGCGCAAGTCTTCGCGGATGGTGCAACAGACGCAGCCATTGCTCATTTGCACAATGTGTTCTTGGGTGTCTGACACCAATATGTCGTTGTCGATGTTTTCTTCACCGAACTCGTTTTCGATGATGGCGATTTTGTGGCCATGGTCCTCGCTCAACACACGTTTGAGCAAAGTGGTTTTACCGGCGCCCAAAAAACCGGTCAAGACAGTAGCAGGAATCAACATGGAACTTCAAACCTCATCAAAACAAACACAAAAGGTGGGGCAGTGTAGCCATGATTCAAGTCAGTGGCTCACTTCTTCATCAACACCAAACCCTTGAGGTACTCACCCTCAGGGAAATTCACCGTCATCGGATGGTCTGGTGCGGCCTGTAACCGCTCTAGTATGTAAGCATCCACCCCCGCATCCGTGCCCGCAGATGCCACGATTTTGTGAAACAGCTCCGGTGGTATGCCCCCGGAACAGCTGTAAGTGAACAACACACCGCCAGGTGCCAACAATTTGAACGCCCAACGGTTGATGTCTTTGTAAGCACGCGCCGCGCGATCGGCATGGGCAGCGCTGGGCGCGAATTTGGGCGGGTCGAGCACGATGCCATCAAATTGCTTGCCTTCTTTGTGCAAAGCACGCAACGAGGCGTTGACATCAGCATCCATGAACACTTGTCGGTCGGCATCGAATCCATTGCGCGTCACATTGGCTTGGGCTTTGGCGATTGCCGGTGCAGAGGAGTCTATCGATGTGACTTGCGCACCGTCGCTCAACCCACCGCTTTGCCGCATGCCGCTCAAGCCAGCCACACTGAAGCCACCGGTGTAGCAATAACAATTGAGCACTTGGCGCAAATTCAGTCGCTGTGCGTACTCGGCAAATTTCAAACGACTGTCGCGTTGGTCCAGGTAAAAACCGGTCTTGTGGCCTTCCGCGATGTCCAGCGCCAGTGACCAATCGTGCTCTTGGATCACGATCTGGGTGTCGTCATTGCTGTCCGTTGAGCGGTGCAGCCAGCCGGTGACCGGGCCCAAGCCCTCTAATGCACGCACCCCTGAATCAGATCGTTCAAACACGCGCTTGGCGCCGGTGTGCAACACCAACGCTTTGACAATGTCCGGTTTGAATCGCTCGGTGCCTGCGGATAAAAACTGCGCCACCAATGTGTCGTCATAGCTGTCAACAATCAAACCGGGTAAACCATCGGCCTCGCCATGGATCAACCGAACACCGTTGCTGGGCACTTGCAAACGTGCTCGCATGGCCACGGCAGCCGCCACTTGCTTTTCAAAAAATGCAGCGTCAATCCGCTCATTGGCATCAAAACTCCAAATGCGCGCACGGATGCGCGAGGTGGGACTGAAAGCCGCCCAACCGAGAAACTGGCCGGTTTGAGATTCAACACGCACGGTTTCGCCGGGATCGGCCCCGCCCTTGGCAATCGCGCTGTCAAACACCCAAGGATGAAAGCGCAATGCCGAGCGTTCTTTGCCAGCTTTGAGTTGAATGGTTTTCATGGGGATTTGCGTTTGGCTCGCGGGTGCGCGGCGTCGTAGGCCTTGGCCAAATGTTGGTAATCCAACCGAGTGTAAATCTGTGTGGTGCCTATGTTGGCATGGCCGAGCATTTCTTGCACCGCGCGCAAGTCACCGCTGGACTGCAACACATGGCTGGCAAACGAGTGACGCAACATGTGCGGATGCACGGGCGTGCTGATGCCCGCTTGCACGCCACGCATGCGCAAACGCTGCCAAATGGCTTGCGAGGTCAGGCGGGTGCCGCGTATGCCAATAAACAATGCTGTTGGAGGCTGCGCTTGTGCAGGCAATTGCCGATCGCGCAACACCAACCAAGCCTGCAAAGCCGCCATGGCCTGGGTACCCACGGGTACGCTGCGGCGCTTGGAGCCTTTGCCCAACACATGTGCTTGCGCATCTTGCCAATCAATCCAACCACGCGCCTGCGAACTGGCTTGTACATCTAAGCCGGTGAGTTCAGCCACCCGCAAACCGCTGCTGTAGAGCAACTCCACCATGGCTGCATCGCGCGCTTGCAACCAAGGGTCTTCTTGCTCGGGTCTGTGCGCAGCGAGTTGCACCGCTTCATCGACATTCAATGCCTTGGGCAAAGGTTTGGCCGATTTCGGTGCGCGCATGCCCGCCAGTGGATTGCTTTTGACCAAACCTTCGCGACCCAGCCATGCATAAAAACCGCGCCAACCTGAAGCGATCAAGGCGAT
>JALRAA010000389.1 GCA_023262645.1 Burkholderiaceae bacterium | reverse complement strand
AATGGTTGGCACCTGTCGGGTACGACAAAGACATGATGACCGAATGGGTCATGGTGGTGGCCACCAAAACGCCAATCAAATGGCTGCCTGTCTACGACATGCAAAGGTTCAAAGAAAAATTGTTAGAAATCCCGGCAGACCAAAGACGTGTGGTGCACCGCTCCTACTTGTTGCTGCGCGAATAAGCCAGCCCATGTCACGCATTGTGGTCGTGGTCTTGTAATAGGCGCAATTTGCGTTCGAGATCGTCAGCCAGTTTTTTGCGGGCGGCATACACCGCCTCGCGCTCGCTGTTGTAGTGTTTGATCAAGTCCAGCGAATCGAACATTTTCTGGTGGATGTCGCGCAACTCACGGATGGTTTGAACCATTTGCGCTTCAATCGATTCGAGTAATTTTTTCTTGGTGGTGAAATGTTCGATGTGGTTGAGTATGGGTTTCCAGTTTTCCATGAATTCATCGGAGCCACCGTTGCTGTTGTTGATGTTGCTGATAGCGTCTGAAATGGTCTCTAAGGTATAGAAAATTTCGTACAACTCTGACGTGTCCATGCGGTTTTGCAGTCGGTCGTATTTCTCCAAATACGCCATTTCTTGTTGCATCACGGTGTGTGTTTGAGGCGATGCGCCGTGCATGGGCTGTGCATTGGCGGGGCCATGACTGGATTGTTCGCCTGCTGCCAATTCATCCATCGGCACCAAATTCATTTCATGCGGCAAATCGGCCAACGGATGCAATGGCAAGGGCTTGTTCACGTCTGACTCGGGAGGAGTGCCGCCAAACAGTTTGTTGAATAGGTTCATGGTGTGGATGTCCTGAAAGTTATCGCTGACGGATGAGTGGCAAAGTGAAATGGAACAAAACAGTGTTGTTCGGATGTATCTTCATGTGAATCTGCGTACCAATTTGCTGCGCCATGGTTTGCGATAACCACAAGCCCAATCCCGTACCGGCCATTTTTTTCGCCGACTCGGATCGGTAATAGCGTTGGAACACCATGTGGGGGTCTGGCGCACCAGCTTTGCCGATTTCATTTTCAATTTCAAAGCACATCACATACGCATTTTTCTGACGCTTTCTGTAAATGCGTAAATAAATGGGTGTGAATGGCGGAGAGTATTTCAGCGCATTGCTCAGCAGATTGAGCATGATCGAGCGCAGGTAATGTTTGTCTGTCTCCAGCCAATGCCGGCCTTCTGCATCCATGGCCACTTGTATGCGCGAGGCGAGTTCTGGGTGCGCTGTGACATATTCGCTGGCGATATCGGCGAGTTCTAGTTCCACCATGAACTGCGTGATATCGGGTTGGATCAAACCCTCTTCATGCTTTTCTGCCTGCACGCAGTTCTCAATCACTTGCGTGATGTTGTCAATCGCCACATTGATACGGCTGGTCCATATTTTTTTCTTGTCGTGTGCATCTTGTGCAAGCGCATCGGTGCCGATTTTCACCACGCTCAACGGTGTGCGAATCTCATGCATCAACATCGACAAAAACCGCTGCTGGTTCAAACGCAGTTTGTTTTCATCGGCAGCCAATTGCCTCGCGTGAGATGCATCGGCGCAACGCTGCGCGTAGGTATGGCGATCCAGCAAGGTCAATAAGCCAATGACCAACACACCGGTCAATATC
>JALRAA010000388.1 GCA_023262645.1 Burkholderiaceae bacterium | reverse complement strand
CGCTGTCGCATTTGGCGCCTGCAAACCCCGACTTCAACCAGTCTTCCGACTTGACATTGAGCGGCGGGTTGACGCAGGTCGCGTTAAAGCGTTGTATGTCCTCAAGCAACACCATTTTTTTCTCTTCGCTCCATTTGGTGCGGCCAATCGCCGTGTCTTGAATCGCTTGCTGACCGTTGGACAACGCCATGCTGATCTTGCCCGCAGGCGAAACCCATTCGCTGCCGCGCAACGAAGCCGCCATGACTTCGGTCGAGGGCTTTTTGCCTTTGTTCGCGGCCATGGCTTTTTCAACCGCCAATTTCAAACCCATCAATGCCTGCGCCATGCGATAGGGCGCTTGTACCGGATACACATTGTTGGCTTTGCTGTAGGTTTCCCACCACCACGTGTTGAGCGGCGAGGGGGGTGCCATCAAACCATATGCGCCCCGTGCACCGATGATGGTGCCATCCGGCATCTTGTTGCCCAAGCCGGGCAGCACATGGTCCGCCGCCGTCAACACGACTTGGGATTTTTTGAACAGCCCGCGGGGTGCCGACTGCAAAATGAAAGCTTGTAAATCTCCGCCCCACAAGCTCGAATGAATCAGGTCTGCGGGCTGCGACATCAAGGCAGAAATTTCGGTGCCGTATTGGCCTGCGCCGAATTTGGGCAACTGGTCAACGGCGGGCTTGGCCTGCGGGTACAAATGGGCCATGGACAACATGAAGTCTTTGCGAGAGTCTTGGCCCCACGCGTAGTCTTGGTTGATCATGCTGTAGGTGTTGACCGGTATCTTGCGGGCCTGTAAATACCGTGCCATGGCGACGTTGTCCATGGTGGCATGCGCTGCGGTGCGAAACACATACCGAAAGGTGTTGTCTTCAAAAATACGTGGGGTACCGCAGTCGTACAAAATCAAAAATTTCTTCAACTCTTCTGCCACCGGGGCCACTGCCAGGCAGTCGCCTGAGCCGACATAGCCCACCACCACATCGACTTTTTCTCGCTCGTACAAGTTGCGCAGTTCTTGCACTTGTTTGGTCGCGCCACCGGCTTCGTCTATGTAAATGGCTTCTATCGGCATGCCCCCGATGCCAGGCTTGTTGTAGGGAGCGGGTGCTTGGCCTTTGTTGAATGCATCGATCAAGACCTTGGCACCATTGACCGCGGGTATGCCAAAACTTTCGGCGGCTTGCCCTGAGAGAAAACTGACGATGCCGATTTTGAATGTTTCCTGTGCCGTGGCCGAAGCAGCCCATAAACAAGCCACCAATGCCAAGCTGGTTCGGCTGCGGGCAATAGAACGAAAGAAACAGGTCATGAAGAAGCTCCGAAGTATTTAGGGTTTATCGGTTTTGCAAAACAAGCATAACGAGCATGCAAGGGATTGTTTTGCTAGGGGTTTATTTGCTTTGCAATTTATCGATCAGTCCGTTCAGCGATTCGATCGAGCCAAAAGCAATCGACAACTCGCCCGACTGGTCGACCCGGCCATTGCGTTTGGTTTGCTTCTTGATGCGAATTTCGACTTGTGCGGTGAGCAAGTCTGAAAGTTCTTCTTCAAGCCGCTTGATATCGCGCGATTTTTCTTTGGCGGGTTTTTGTGTGACCAATGAAAAATCGGCGCCGATTCTTTTGACCAAGCCTTC
>JALRAA010000387.1 GCA_023262645.1 Burkholderiaceae bacterium | reverse complement strand
GGCCTTCAGCTCCTCAAAGGCGGGGCCGAAGCGGTTGCGCAGGCGCCGATCGCCGTTCCACACCGCAAACAGGTGATGGCCGATCAGTCCCACACAGGCCGCCACCATGAAGCTGCTGCCGATCCAGAGCAGGTGGGTGGCGCACCAGAGGATCTGCCCCACGGCCTGCGGGTGGCGGCTGATGCGGATGATGCCGGTTGCGTAGAGGCGCACCTGCGGTTTGAGCACCGCCGGGATCTCCAGCAGGTTGTAGGTGGCGGGGTAGAGGAACAGGAAGCTGATGGCGGTGCCGGTCCAGACCACCGGCACGATCCAGGGTTGGTCCTGCAGGTTCCAGAGGCGGATGCCGTCGTAGCGGTGGGCCAGGAAGTAGCCGATCACCACCACGGCCGCCGGGATGCTCACGGCGGCGAACAGCAGGCGCCAGGCCCGCTCGCCGATGCGTGCCGCGCCCCAGGCCCGCAGCGAGGCGCCGCCGCTGTGCAGCACGGCGAAACCGATGAGCAGGGCCAGCATCACCCAGCTGCTGTGGTGGGGGTGGAGTGCGTTCATGCCGGCCGGCGTGGGCATCGATTGTGGCGAATCGTGTGGCGGCGCACGGCCGCATCTCGGCTGGGCCGAGCTCCGATCCGGCAACGCCCATCAGCTTCGGTGGTGGCCCCTAGAGTTCGCTCCTCCAGCCGGTGAGCGCCTCGCGATTTCCCCATGGCTGATCTGCCGTTCACCCTCGACCAGCTGCGCATCCTGCGGGCCATCGCCAGCGAAGGCAGCTTCAAGAAGGCGGCCGACAGCCTTTACGTCACCCAGCCGGCCGTGAGCCTGCAGATCCAGAACCTGGAGAAGCAGCTGGATGTGTCGCTGTTCGACCGGGGCGGCCGCAAGGCTCAGCTCACCGAGGCGGGCCACCTGCTGCTGAGCTACTGCGACCGGATCCTCAGCCAATGCCAGGAGGCCTGCCGCGCCCTCGATGATCTGCACAACCTGCGCGGTGGCTCATTGATCGTGGGCGCCAGCCAGACCACCGGCACCTATCTGATGCCGCGGATGATCGGGCTGTTCCGCCAGAAGTACCCGGATGTGGCGGTGCAGCTCCAGGTGCACAGCACCCGCCGCACGGGCTGGAGCGTGGCCAATGGCCAGATCGATCTGGCGATCATTGGCGGCGAGCTGCCCAGTGAGCTCAATGATCTGCTGCAGGTGGTGCCCTATGCCAGCGATGAGCTGGCCCTGGTGCTGCCCACCAAGCACCCCCTGGCCCGCCTGCCGGAGCTCACTAAGGACGATCTCTACCGGCTGGGTTTCGTTTGCCTCGATGCCCAGTCGACCACCCGCAAGATGGTGGATCAGCTGTTGGCACGCTCCGGCCTCGATGTGTCACGGCTGAAGATCGAGATGGAACTCAACTCGTTTGAGGCCATCAAGAACGCTGTCCAGAGCGGGCTGGGGGCCGCTTTCCTACCGGTGGTGTCGATCGAGCGGGAGTTGGCTGCCGGCAGCCTGCATCGCCCGGCTCTGGCGGATCTGTCGGTGCGGCGGCAACTGAAGTTGATCAGTCATCCCTCGCGCTATTGCTCCCGCGCCGCCGACGCTTTCCGCAAGGAGGTGCTGCCGGTGTTCGCCAGCCCGGACAGTCCCCT
>JALRAA010000386.1 GCA_023262645.1 Burkholderiaceae bacterium | reverse complement strand
ATGCGCGCCAGCGCCTCGTCGGACATGGCCACACGATACGCGCCCGGGTGGTGGGCAGATCGTTCAAGTCAGGAGTTCAAGACCAACCTGGCGAACACAGCGAAAACCCATCTGAACCCTGGCTTGAGCCGCAGGCACTGCTCGTAGGCCGCCATCGCGCCTGTGAGATTGCCCAAGCTTTGCAGCAATGCGCCGTAGTTGAACCACACCAACGGGCTATGGGCTTGCTGTTCATCTGCCAGCCAATCGCCGTAGAGCTGCGCGGCTTGCTCGGCATGGCCGCTGCCTTGCAGGCTTTCGCAAGTCTCAATCAAGCTGCGCATGTCGGAAATACCGACAGCGGATTTGGCATTGTTTGAATTGAATTTTGTGTGGTTCATGAGGTGAAAAGGTTTCAATAGAAACTGATTCACCTTGTCATGCATTTTTCAAGCCAATCGGTTTGACAGTCCTTGGAAACAGAAAAAAAGATTGGCATGTCACTTGCTTAATCGGCTGGCAAGCGCTGTGAAACATGGCGCAATGTTGACACTAACCAAGGAATAGACATGAACCTGATCCAAGAATTGATGAACCAAGCGCATACCGGTGGCTTACTGCAGTCAGAGCACATCAAACGCTTCAGCCCCAGCGAAATCCGCGAAGCCATTCAAACCTTGGTGGCCACCGAGCAATTGGATTTGGCCTATGCCTTGGGCGCAGCGGGCATGGGTATCCACCCGCACAGCGAAGACATGCTCGCCATCAACGGCTTGCTGGCGTTGATGCAACAGGACTGGCCGGTGGCCGTGGACTATTTGCAAGAGCTGATGGACATCCAGGGTGCCAACACCCAGGCGTTCACTTACGTGATGATGGTTCGCGCTTTGCGTTGCAACCTCGATCCCGCCCGCGCATTGCAAGTGGCTCGCCAAGGCTTGCAAGCTTTCCCTGAACAACTCGAGTTGATGGCTGAAAGCCTGGCGCTGGAGGATTACGCCGATTTGGTTGGCGTGAGCATACAAATTCAATAAAAAGTATGAGCGGCAATCTGGCAAGCCCTTGCCACTCGCCCATGACAGTTTTTGCCACCGGCTGTACCCACAGCGGCAAAACCCAAGCAAACCAGGAAGTTTGTACGGTTTTGAGAAATAAAACTGGAGTTGGCATCAAGCTTGCTTAATAGGTTGCAACACACATCGACCCCTAAAGGTCTGGAGAAGTAAATGGCAGTTATCAACACCAACGTCAAAGCGCTGTTTTCACAGGCTGCACTCAAATCGACAGAGCGCAGTCAATCGGTGGCTATGCAGCAATTGTCAACCGGTAAGCGGATCAATTCTGCACGCGACGACGCGGCCGGCATGGCGATTGCCACGCGCATGACCCACCAGATACGCAGCTTGAACCAAGCCGTGCGCAATGCAGGTGATGCCGTTTCATTGATTCAGACCGCTGAAGGCGCGACCAACGAAATCACGGACATGTTGCAACGCATGCGTGAATTGGCGGTTCAAGCAGTCAACGACACCAACTCCAACCCCGACAGAAGTTATTTGGATTTGGAATTCCAACAACTCAAGCAAGAAATTGTTCGCGTGTCTGACACCACCGAATGGAACGGCTTCAAAGTGCTCAACGGCACAGCCGGTGAGCGCGTGGGTGAAATG
>JALRAA010000385.1 GCA_023262645.1 Burkholderiaceae bacterium | reverse complement strand
GCGACGCAGGCAAGGTGGTCGGCATTGTGACCAACCGCGATTTGCGTTTTGAAGCGCGCCACGATTTACAGATCAAAGACATCATGACGCCGCGTGAACGGCTGATCACGGTCACCGAGGGCACCACCCCTGAACAGGCCAAAGCCTTGTTGAACAAGCACAAGTTAGAACGCTTGTTGGTGATCAATGATGCGTTTGAACTCAAAGGTCTGATCACGGTGAAAGACATCACCAAACAAACCAGTTTCCCCAATGCTGCACGTGACAGTGCAGGGCGCTTGCGAGTGGGAGCCGCTGTGGGTGTGGGCCCCGGTACCGAGGAGCGTGTGGAAGCATTGGTCAAGGCCGGCGTCGATGCCATCATCGTGGACACCGCACACGGGCATAGCCATGGCGTGATCGAGCGGGTGCGCTGGGTCAAGCAACACTATCCGTCGATCGATGTGGTCGGTGGCAATATCGCGACAGGCGCAGCGGCGCTGGCCTTGGCCGAGGCAGGTGCCGATGCGGTCAAAGTAGGCATTGGCCCCGGTTCCATTTGCACCACCCGCATCGTTGCTGGCGTTGGTGTGCCGCAAATCACCGCTATCGACAATGTGGCCACAGCGCTCAAAGGCAGCGGTGTTCCCTTGATCGCTGACGGAGGCATTCGCTACAGCGGCGACATTGCCAAAGCCATTGCAGCAGGCGCGTCGAGCATCATGATGGGCGGCATGTTCGCTGGTACGGAAGAAGCCCCAGGCGAAATCATTTTGTACCAAGGCCGCAGTTACAAAAGTTACCGTGGCATGGGCAGCATTGGTGCCATGCAACAAGGCAGCGCTGACCGGTATTTTCAAGAAGCCACCACGGGCAATCCGAATGCAGACAAATTGGTGCCCGAGGGCATCGAAGGTCGCGTGCCTTACAAAGGCTCTATGGTCAGCATCGTTTACCAAATGGCGGGCGGTGTTCGAGCTGCCATGGGGTACTGCGGTTGCGCCACCATTGAAGACATGCGCGAGCGTGCCGAATTTGTCGAAATATCCGCTGCCGGCATGCGCGAAAGCCATGTGCACGACGTGCAAATCACCAAAGAAGCGCCCAACTACCGCGCGGATTAAAAAATGCATTCACCATGTTGCTAGACGAATTAATCCATCTAAAACCTCAATTCCAAACATTGATGACGCGCTATGGCGCTTCACGTCTTCGCGTTTTTGGTTCTGTGGCCAGAGGTGAAGAAAATGAGGAAAGCGACGTAGATTTTTTGGTTGAATTACCCAGAGGTTATGACTTGTTCAGCCAACGTTTGCCCTTGGCATCTGGGTTACAAGACATCGTTAAACGGAAAATTGATTTGATTCCTGAGCATGAACTCAATGAGCATTTGAGAGATCAAATTTTGAAGGAAGCCATCAGCCTATGAGTAAGCAATGGCAAGCCTATGCACACCATGTGGTTGATTCGATTGAAAAAATAGCCCGTATTCAATCTCGAGGAGCCTTAGCCAACGACGAAGTGCTGTATGACGCAACGCTGCGTAATTTACAAACCATGGCAGAAGCCACACAAAGGCTTCCCGAACACCTCAAAGCTCAGTACCCGCATATTTATTGGAATGAAATTAGTGGATTCCGAAATATTCTTGTCCACAATTATTTGGGTGATATCGA
>JALRAA010000384.1 GCA_023262645.1 Burkholderiaceae bacterium | reverse complement strand
GATTCCGGTGATTGGCGATGCGTATGTGGACAAGGATTTCGGTACCGGTGTGGTCAAAGTCACGCCCGCTCACGATGTGAATGACCATGCGGTGGGACAGCGCCACGGTCTGCCCACCATCGGCATTTTGCATTTGAATGCGACCGTCAATCACGAAGCGCCCACCCCTTACCGAGGGATGGATCGTTTTGATGCACGCAAAGCCATCGTCGCCGACCTGGAAGTCGCAGGCCATTTGGTCGAAATCAAAAAACACAAACTCATGGTGCCGCGTTGCACACGCACTGGCCAAATCATCGAACCGATGTTGACCGACCAGTGGTTTGTTGCCATGAACAAAGTCAGCGACAAGGACCCCACCGGTAAAAGCATTGCGCAAAAAGCCATCGATGCGGTGCAATCGGGTGAAGTGAAATTCGTGCCTGAAAACTGGGTCAACACCTACAACCAATGGATGAACAACATCACCGATTGGTGTATCAGCAGGCAACTGTGGTGGGGCCATCAAATTCCCGCTTGGTACGACGAGGAAGGCCATGTGTATGTGGCCAAGACAGAAGCCGAAGCCCAAGCGCAAGCTGGGGCAGGCAAAAAACTCAAGCGCGATGAAGACGTGCTCGACACTTGGTACTCGTCAGCTCTGGTGCCATTCAGCACCATGGGTTGGGAGAGTGAAGACGGGCAACCCAAAGACATAGACCTGTATCTACCCAGCAGCGTGTTGGTCACTGGTTACGACATCATCTTTTTTTGGGTCGCACGCATGGTCATGATGACCACGCATTTCACGGGTCGCGTACCGTTCAAACATGTGTATATCCACGGGCTGGTGCGTGATGCGCAGGGCAAGAAGATGAGCAAGTCCGAAGGCAATGTGCTGGACCCGGTGGATTTGATCGACGGCATTGCACTCGCGCCTTTGCTGGACAAACGCAGCCAAGGTTTACGCAAACCCGAAACCGCGCCTCAGGTACGCAAAAACACCGAGAAGGAATTTCCCGACGGCATTCCCGCTTATGGCGCAGATGCACTGCGCTTCACATTTGCTGCACTGGCCTCTTTGGGGCGCAGCATCAACTTTGACAGCAAGCGCTGTGAAGGCTATCGCAATTTCTGCAACAAGCTGTGGAACGCCTCGCGGTTTGTGCTGATGAATTGCGAAGGACAAGATTGCGGTCTGAAAGAACACACCAAGGCCGAATGCTCACCGCCTCGCATCAGCGAAAGCGGCGAAGCCATTCCCGCTGGGCCGTTTTACCAATACATGACATTCAGCCAAGCCGACCGGTGGATCAGTTCCTTGCTGCAACTCACCGAAGAGCAAGTGGCCAAAGGTTTTGCGGAATACCGCTTAGACCATGTCGCCACGGCCATTTATGAATTTGTCTGGAACGAGTATTGCGATTGGTATTTGGAAATTGCCAAGGTGCAAATTCAACAAGGCGACGCTTCGCAACAACGCGCCACACGCCGCACCCTTATTCGCACGCTCGAAGCCATTTTGCGATTGGCGCATCCCATCATTCCATTCATCACCGAAGCGCTGTGGCAAAAAGTGGCGCCTGTCGCTGGCCTGTCCGGTGAATCGGTCAGCATCGCTGCGTATCCCCTGGCCCAATTGCAAAAAGTCGACAACGATGCCATCGCCCATGTGATT
>JALRAA010000383.1:1331-1657 GCA_023262645.1 Burkholderiaceae bacterium | reverse complement strand
GGAGCGAATGCAAGGACGATCGAAGACAGAAAGGAAGGAAGGAAGGAAGGAAGGAATGCAATGATTTGTATCGTGGTGTGAACCGCTGCTTCGATCGACGGAAATGAACAAGTTGCCGCAGACACGGCTTCGGGCAGCGGAAACAATTTGAGGGTGACTTCGGTGATCACGCCCAAGGTGCCTTCGCTGCCGACCATCAAACGCGTCAGGTCATAACCGGCTGAAGACTTGCGTGCGCGTGTGCCGGTGCGAATCACGTCGCCGCTGGCGGTCACCACCTCCAAACCCAACACGTTTTCGCGCATGGTGCCGTAGCGAACCGCGTT
>JALRAA010000383.1:0-1321 GCA_023262645.1 Burkholderiaceae bacterium | reverse complement strand
AAAACAAGCCCGTGCTTTTGATTTCTTCGTTGAGCTGTTTGCGAGTCACGCCCGGTTGAACCGTGACGGTCAAGTCTTCCGGATTGACCGTGAGCACTTTGTTCATGCGACCCAGGTCGATGCTGATGCCGCCTTGCACCGCGAGCAAATGGCCTTCCAGCGACGAGCCGACACCAAAGGGAATGATGGGCACGTGGTGTTCAGCTGCATGGCGCACGGTGAACGCCACGTCTTCGGTGCTTTGGGCAAACACCACGGCCGCCGGCGGCGGCACGGTGGTGTAGGCGGACTCATCGCGCCCGTGCTGTTCGCGCACGGCCATGGCCGTGGAGCAACGCTCGCCGAAATGGGCTTTGAGCGTGTCGATCAACGCTTGAGGCACATCGCGTTGGGCAATGGTGGGCATCAGGTGTTGCGCGGTCTGGGGTGCGTTCATGCGATGTGTCTCCTGAGATGCTGCATTCTATGCAGGCATCGTGTTGGCCGAAAGCGGCGTTTTCCCTCTCAGGTGCAAGGCTTAACCGGCTGTGGGCAAGTCGATGCCCGGAAAAATTTTGATCACCGCGCTGTCGTCTTCTTTGGTGAAACCGGCGCTGCTCGCTTGCATGAACATTTGGTGCGCGGTGCTCGACAAGGGGAGTGGAAATTTGCTGGTGCGCGCCATGTCGAGCACCAGCCCCAAGTCTTTGACAAAAATGTCCACCGCCGACAGCGGCGTGTAATCGCCCGCCAGCACATGAGCCATGCGGTTTTCGAACATCCAACTGTTGCCTGCGCTGTGTGTGATCACTTCGTACAACGCGTGCGGGTCAACGCCTTCGCGCAATCCCAGCGCCATGGCTTCTGCGGCGGCGGCAATGTGCACGCCAGCCAGCAACTGGTTGATGATTTTGACTTTGCTGCCTGCCCCGGGCGTCGCGCCCAATTTGTAGACCGATGCGGCCATGGCGTTGAGCATGGGCTCGCACAAAGCATAAGCCGCCGCGCTGCCGGCGGTCATCATGGTGATTTGCCCGCTGGCTGCTTTGGCGGCGCCGCCGGAAATCGGGGCATCTAAATAATGCGGCCCCATGGCCTGCAAACGCGCTGCCGTGGTTGCCGACCAATTCGGGTCGACGGTCGAGCACATCACAAACACACTGTTGGCCCGCATCGCAGACGCCGCCCCTTGGGGGCCAAACAACACCTCTTCTGTTTGGGCGGCATTCACCACCACGCTGATGATCACCTCGCAGCAGGCGCCCAGCGCAGCCGGCGAGGCGCAGGCCGTGGCCCCCCGCGCCACCAGCGCCTGTACCGCCTCGGCGCGCAGGTCGAATAC
>JALRAA010000382.1 GCA_023262645.1 Burkholderiaceae bacterium | reverse complement strand
TCGCCTTGGCTGCGATTTTGACCGGCGTGGTGTCCACCGCCTACACCACACAAGTCAGTCGCCGTGAAGCTTTGTATGAAATGGAAATCCGCGAAGTACTGGCTGACGGCGTGGTTACCCCAGAAGAAGAAGCGCATTTGCGTGCCATTCAAGCCAAATTTGGCATGTCAGACGAACAAGTAGAAGCCATCGCAGCACAAGTGCGTACGGAAAAAGAAAAATCTCAGCATTGATTGATTGCTGTCGTGCATGGACCAACACACCAAGTGTTGAACCATGTCAGGCACCTGATCCGAGTTGATTCATCCAAACAGGAGATGCTATGACTGACATGGGAAATACATTGCTGATATGGGCAGCCATTTTGGGTGCGATTGCAGCGGGCTCGATGGTGTTGGGTGCGGTGGTGGGTATCACCACCCCCATGAGCAATGCCACTGTCGGTGCCATGTGCGGCTTTGGTGCAGGTGCTTTGATTTCTGCTTTGGCCATCGAACTCGTCTCCCCCACGGTTGAAGCCTTGGCCCATGCAGATCTGGCCGATCGCAGCACTGAAATACACCACTTCATCACGTTGCTGATTGCCTTGATTGGCGGTGGCGTCATTTTCATTGTGCTTGACCAGTTGCTCAGCAGCCATGGCGGCTATTTGCGCAAGGGTGCCTATGTGATTGCACAACACGCGAAAAACAAAAGCAAACGACAAGCCGAACTGATGCAGTCGATTGGCAACTCGTCTTTCTTCAGCAACCTGTCGCCGGCGCTGATGCAAGAGCTTTTGAAGATGCTGCACCCGAAATTCATTGTGCAAGGTGAATCGTTGTTCACGGCAGGCGATGAATCTCATGAGCTGTACATACTGCGTTCAGGCTCAGTGACTCTCACCCATACCGATGGCAATTCACGGGTGGCCGAGCGTGGCGATTTGATCGGTGAGGTTTCCTTTTTGGCGCACCAAGCGCACAGTACATCGGCAGTGGCTGAGCATGGACCGGCTGAGTTATTGGTGCTGCACAAAGCGCAGTACGAGCAATTCACCAAGCTGCATCCTGAGTTTGCAGCCACCGTGCGTGAACTCGCTTCCGAGCGCATTTTGGAAAACAAACGGCACTTGGATCAAACAGCCATGGCGAAACAGCAATGGGCGGATCTTGCGATCGATGCGCTGCGCAGCGGGGGTACCGAAGTGCCCAGCGCCAGCGACATGAACACCATGAAAGAAGAGCACAGCAATGCGGGCATGGCGATCTGGTTGGGCAATTTGCTGGATGTGATTCCCGAGAGTTTTGTGATCGGTACTGTCATGCTTTCATTGGTGGCCGCCAAATCGGCAGCAGGTGTGCCGCTGAGCTTTTGGGATGTGATGCCGTTGACGCTTGTGGGTGCATTGTTTTTATCCAACTTCCCCGAGGCCTTGTCCGCCAGCGTGAACATGAAGCAGCAAGGTTTCTCCACCACCAAAATCATTTTGTTGTGGCTGACACTGACCATCATTTGCGCTGTGGGTGCAGCGTTTGGGGCGTATGTGGGTGAATCCATTCCACACGCGGCCATGATCGTGGTGGAAGGCATAGCGGCAGGTGCCATGCTCACCATGATCGGTTCTGCCATGCTGCCAGAAGCAGCCCATTTGTCCAGCCCAAACATGGCGGGATTTTCAAC
>JALRAA010000381.1 GCA_023262645.1 Burkholderiaceae bacterium | reverse complement strand
AGGCTTGCTGGCGCCGGCAGCGCGAGGCGGGCGCGAGGGTTCAGTGCGCGGGCCGTCCTGGCGATGTTCGTTGCGAGGCGCAGTGCCTTTTTTCTCGCGGATGCGCTCCATCATTTCTTGGCGGGCGGCGCGGGCCGCTGACGCCATGACCTCGCGGCTTGGTGGTTTACCCACACCGCCCCACAAGGTTTGGCGCCCCATGGCGATGGGTTCTGCGCGTTCATCCGGTGCGGGGCCGAAACCCTCTACCTTTTCGACCGCAATGGTTTGACGTGTGAATTTTTCAATTTCCTGCATAAAACCTTCCTCGTCCAAAGACACCAAACTGACCGCTTCACCACTGGCACCGGCGCGACCCGTGCGGCCAATGCGGTGCACATAGTCTTCGCTGATATTGGGGATTTCGTAATTCACCACATGCGGCAAATCGTCGATGTCGATGCCGCGCGCGGCGATATCGGTGGCCACCAGCACGCGTATATCGCCGCTTTTGAACCCGGCCAACGCTTGGGTGCGGGCAGTCTGGCTTTTGTTACCGTGCAGCGCCATGGCAGTGATGCCTTGCTTGTTCAAAAAATCGGCCACATGGTTGGCGCCGAATTTGGTGCGGCAAAACACCAGCACCTGGCTCCATTGTTTGCGTTCGATGATGTGAGCCAACAAAGCTTTCTTTTGGCTGCGACCGACCGGGTGAATCACTTGGCTGATCAATTGCACCGTGGTGTTGGCGGGCGTGACTTGAATGCTTTGCGGGTTGCGCAATAACTGGGCGGCCAAGTCACGAATGTCTTGGCTGAAGGTGGCAGAGAACAACAGACTTTGTTTGTCTTTAGGAACCAGTGCCAAAACTTTTTTGACATCGTGCACGAAGCCCATATCGAGCATACGGTCGGCTTCATCGAGCACCAATATTTGCACGGTCGATAAATCTAAAAAGCCTTGCTGTTGCAGGTCCAACAAGCGCCCGGGTGTGGCCACCAAAATATCGACCCCTTTTTTGAGGGCGCTGATTTGTGCCGCCATGCCAACGCCGCCAAAGATAACCGCTGACTTCAGTTGTAAATACTTGCCGTAGTGGCGAACCGACTCTTCCACCTGTGCGGCCAATTCGCGTGTGGGCGTCAGCACCAACGCACGGATACCGAACACGCCAAAACGGTTGGTGGCACTGCGCGACATGCTCAGTTTGTGCAACATCGGCAGCGTGAACGCCGCCGTTTTGCCGGTGCCGGTTTGGGCGCCTGCCAGCAAGTCTTGTCCGGCCAGTACGGCGGGAATGGCTTGGGCTTGAATAGGGGTTGGGGTGTCGTAGCCCTGCTCGCGCACAGCTTTCAATATGGCCGGAGCCAAGTTCAGTTCATCAAAGTTCATAGTGGAGCGTGCTGTTGGGCGACGCTTGGTGTTCGACCCGTTCTGCCCAAACAGGGGCAGCCAGTGAAAGGCCGAGGAAACACAGGTGGGCAGGTAATGGACAAACAGCTCGTTTGAATCCGGCCCCAGCAGAAGCGCTGATGTTGAAGCTACTGGTGGCGTCAACTGAAATCCATTATGGCATGAAAGCATAAGAGGGAGGTCAAACATCCAAGAAAGGCTTGATGTTGTCTCTTACTAACCATCGTGTATCTGGAGTTGCTTGTACAAATACCAACTTTGACATAAAGTAAGG
>JALRAA010000380.1 GCA_023262645.1 Burkholderiaceae bacterium | reverse complement strand
GCAGCAGTGATGAGCACTGCGGGTGAGGCGTATCAATCAATAGTTGGTTATGCGGCGAATCCGGGGCCGGGGGAGAATAGAAATGGTACTAAGCTTGATGGAACTTCTACAGGAAATGGTACTTATGAAGCAGTCGATAAGATCGGTCCAAACTACGGACAACAGCAAGTAGCAGATCGTGGAATGAACGTAATTGGTTTTAATGATCCTGCAAAGATTGGTTCAATCGGTGCACAGGGTAGCGCTATTAGTCGCGTATTAAATCAAGTCCCTTTTATCAATGCAACTGCGGGTCTTCACGATTACATATTCAACTCAAATCCAGACTTGAACTTCGCACTATGGAATGTGCCCAGTATGGTGCCCAGTGCCGCGCTGTCAATACCCGCAGCATTGAATAATCCCAATTATTTTTGGATTACCCAAGTTAAAAAAATGGATCAAAGAAAGCAACCAACAATTCAAAGCATCATCCGCATTGATAATAGTTCTGTGCCACAAATCAATTTGAAATTAGGGGTACAAAAATGAAAGTCGTTTTTATAGGGTTATCAATTATTTTGTCGAGTTGTGCATTACTTGTTGATACAAGCGATGAGGCTCGTCATCTATCTTGGGTAAAGTCTTTAACTGAAACTGTAGGCAAGAGTATGTTCAATTGCGCAGGTGATGGATGGTGCTATCAGTTCCGAGATATTGATGGAAGATTTCAGTCGGATAAAAAACTTGATAACGGAAACCGCGAAGCTGATTATTATTGGTTTCCTTCTAAAAAATGTCATTACTTTTTTGAATACGAACCCGAATCTGGCTTGATAGTCGGTTTTCGTTATGAAGAATCAGAGCAGTTTGCTTGTCGATTCACAGGCGCATAAAATTTAATCCACACCAACGACTAAGCGCAATACCAAGCCTTGATGAACAACGGTTTGACCACCGCTAAAGCCCTGAACCTGTGCCCGGTTGTGGCATTAAGCGAAGCACACAAGTAGCGCTCTGACCAAATCGAATCAAACACCACCCAGCGCAGCCCTTTCGTGTTCGTCCAACACTGGCCCTTCCAAGGTCACGCTGGTTTCTTGCACCTTGCCATCACGAAATTTTTCAATGACAGGCTTGAGCACCGGGTCAACGTGCGTTTCATCCATTCCATTGAACAACGTGCCCCATAACGAGCGTTTCAGATCGCTGGTTCCCATGAGCCAATCGGTCAACGGAAAGGTCAGGTTCATGTTTTTGTGCATCATGAGCCCTAAGTTGTGGTGCGCAGCATGGTGTCTGCGAATCGTGTTGATGCATGGCATGTGTCTGACAAACGCGTTGTCTGGCACATGGCAACAAACATGGAATGTTTCGTAAAGCAGGTAATGCGCAATGACGGTCATGAAGCTGATATACCCAGCATTCGAACCCCACAACATACCTATCAGCCATGAAGCGCTGCCGCCCCCAACCACCAACACAGCCAATACACGCCAGGGAAAAAACACAATCCGAAATTCACGCACGCTGTTGATGGTATGGTCGGTGTCGGTGAAATATTGGTGGTGCTGTCGTGTGTGGCGATCGTAAATAGCGCGAAGTGCAAACACATCGATATGCCGATGCATCACGTATTTGTGCATGGCCCATTCCAAAAAGTTACCCGCGGCAGCGACTGGCAACACC
>JALRAA010000037.1 GCA_023262645.1 Burkholderiaceae bacterium | reverse complement strand
TCGCCACGCCGATCAGCCCGGGCCAGTTGTTGCTCGGTGCGCCGGGCTACACCTTTGGGCTGGGCTTTTTGGTGCGACAAGCCGATGGCATCGCAGGAGTGCATGGCAGCGCGGGTGAATTCATGTGGGCCGGTTATGCGGGCACGTATTTTTGGGCCGACCCCAAAGAGCAAATTTGTGCGGTCTATATGACACAAGCTCCCAGCCCTTTGCGCGCCCATTACCGTCGCATGTTGAAGGCTTTGGTGGCGCAGGCGCTGGTGGATTAAGCGGTTTTCACGGGAAACTCGCCCACCAAAAATTGGGTTTGCAATTGCTCGACCTCGGCAAATCCGATGAACTGCTTGAAATCGTTCATGCTGGTCACTGCCGCCGGCAATTGCTGGGTGCTGTGCTGCTGATGCAGTGCTTTGAAGTTTTGCCGCAGGCTGTGGGTGGCGGTCATCAATCCCACCAAAGGGTAAACCGCGAGGCCGGCCACGGATTCAATCTGCGCTGGTGTCAGTTCTTTTTCCAGCCAACCCAACAACTGCAATGACAGCGGCACGCCACAGGCTTGGCGCAGCCGTTGCAAATCGCTCAAGTTGGTGAAGCAGCGGCTGATAGGTTGAATCAAGTCTGCCCCTGCCGCCACATAAGCACGGGCTCGAGCGATCGCGTCCTCCACATCTATCGCGTCGGTGCGCGCCACGATCACCAGGTTGGGGTCGCGCCTGGCATGCACTGCCGCACGAATCTTGGCGGCACTTTCATTGACCGGCAAGATGCTCAAGGTCGCCGCCACGGCCGGACACCGTTTGGGCACTTCCTGGTCTTCAAATATCACGGCGCTGGCACCGGCTTGTTCAAACTCGCGCACGGTGCGCATCACGTTGATTGCGTTGCCGTAACCCGTGTCGGTGTCGGCCACCACCGGCACATGCACCGCATTGGCCACATTGCGCACCACGCCCAAGTTTTCGGTCATGGTGTAGAGCTCCACATCGGGCAAACCCAACAACGAAGCCGATACCGCAAAGCCCGAGGTCATCACCGCTTTGAAGCCCGCTTCTTCGGCCAACTTGGCCGACAAGGCGTCATACACGCCAGCGGTCCACACGGTGCGTCCGGCGCGTACCGCGCTGGCAAATGCTGCTCTGTCTGCTGTCATGCGGAATCCTTTGTGCGCATATGTTTTAAATAACCCATGATGCCACCGGCGGCCAGCATCTCGCGGTCTGCATCTGCATAAACCTCGAAAGCCAATTCGCTGTGCCGGGTGTGGTTGATCAGGCAATGTCGCGACCAGTCAACCTCTACCTCGTCCCAGCGATGCACCGCCTGCAAAATTCCCGGACACGCAATTTGTGCAAAGCCCATGGCGATTTCCCCGCGCCAATAGCCCGGCGAAAAACTCTCTGCAATCACCGCAGAAATGCCCAAATGGCGCATGGCGATCATGGGCGGGTAATGTGGGTGGCCATAACCAAAATTTGACGCACCCACCAACACATCGCCTTTTTGCACTTGTTGTGCAAATTGCGGGTCATAACTTTGCATGGCCACTGCGGCCAATTCGGCCGGGTCGCGCAGCTTGATGTTTTTCACGCCGATGATTTGGTCGACATCGAAATCAACTTCTTCAAACACGAACGCCACACGCCCGCGAACCACCGGCAACGTCAGTTCGCTCATAGGTAATCGCGCGGGTCGGCGATCCGCCCTTCTATCGCGGCCGCCGCCACGGCCATGGCGTTGACGATATAAATGTCGGAGTCGGTGCTGCCCATGCGGCCTTTGACATTCAAGGTTCCGGTGGACACTGCACGCTGACCGGCGGTCATGACACCGATGCGTCCAAAACAGTAATCGCAAGATGGAGAACTGATGAACGCACCCGCAGCGATCAAGTCGGTGAGCAATCCTTCGGCCGCTGCAGCGCGCATGATTTCTTGGCTGGTCGGCACCACATGCAATTGAAATCCGGGATGCACCTGACGACCGCGCAACACCTGCGCGGCAGCGCGCAAATCTTCAATCCGACCGGATGCGCAGGAGCCCAAATATCCGACTTGCACTGGCAAGCCCAGATGGTCTGACAAATCGCGGGTGTTGGCCGGGCTCGGCGGCACGACCACGATCGGCTGCAATCCGCTGATGTCGATGGTGTGGCGTGCAGCATAGACCGCATCCGCATCGGAATACACCGGCTCGATGTCAATGCGGGCACGCGCTTTGGCATACGGCAAGGTGATGTCGTCGGGGTTGATGATGGCGCTGATGGCGCCGGTGAACATGGCCAAACAAGTCAGTGTTTGGCGCGCATCAATGCCCATTTGCTGCACCGCTTCGCCACCAAACTCCAGCACCTGAAAACGGCAACTGGCAGCGCCCAGCACCCGCACAATGTGGTGAAACACATCGCGCGCCATGACCCCGGGTGGCATCTCGCCCACCAGATCGATGCGCGTGGTGTGCGGCACCGGCAAGCGAATATGGTCATTGACAAAAGCCTCGAGCAAATGGCGACGAACCCCAAGTGCCAGCGTGCCAAATGTGCCCAATTGCGAAATGTGGCCATCGAAATGCACCACGAATGCACCGGGTGTGGCATAGCCCAACTCGGCTGCGACTTGGTGGCCGATGCCTTTGCGCTCGAACACCGGCACTTGGTTAGCCGCACCCCAGTCACGCGTGTTTTGGTGCAAATCTTCTTCTTGGGTGGTGATCGCAGGCACCATGTGATCAATGAACAGCGCAAAGCGCTTTGGTTCGGCCACTTGGGTGATGCCGAAATCATTTTTCATTTGCTGAAAGATCACATCGGTATAGCCCGGGAAATCGTAGGCCACGACAAAGTCGGGCTTGGCCTGGATGTTGTCACCGGCACGCACGCGTGCACTGCCGCTGGTACGCGCCAGAATTTTTTCCACCATCGTCAGACCCACCACTGCACCTCGCGTGTTTTTCTCAAGCCATCGTAGTGTCCGCTCCAAGACAGGTATTAAGTGTTTACCCGATGGGGCGCCAACGAGGCCGAGGCTCACAATGGAATTCACCCCTGCACAACCGCCATTTGCTGTTTGCTTCCCTTATCAAGACATCACCGGATCCGACCCATGCGTTTTTTCAATGGCATCTTCACTGGCCTGGCTTTGTTGTTTTCTCTGGTTTGGACATCGCATGCTTGGTCACAGTCCAAGCCCCCGGTGCGTATCGCTGCCATCAATCCGTTGTCGGGGGCTGGTGCGTTTGACGGACAACTTGCACTCGAAGGCATGCAGGCCATGGTGGCCATCATCAATGCGCAAGGCGGGGTGCTGGGCGGTCGCCCGCTGGAATTGCTCACCTACGACGACAAAGGCACGCCCGAAGAAGGCGTCTCTGCCGCCAAGCGCGCCATGGAGCAGGACAAGGTAGACCTGTTGGTGGGCGGTTGGTTCAGTGCGGTGGCGCTGGGCCAAAAAGAAGTGACGCGCGACAAAATCATCCACATCGTGACGTCTTCTCAACACCCCAAAGTCACGGAGGAAGGCCACAAATGGTTGTTTCGTCTCAACGCCACGTCCACCATGATGTCGGAGCGTTATTCCAAATTCATTTGTGAACACATCAAGCCCAAGTCGGTGGCGTTCATCACCATCAGCGACGACTATGGTCGGCTGGAGTACGAAAACTATGCACGGCTGCTGAGCGCATGCGGCATACAAATCAAAGGCAACGAATACTACAACCGCACCGACAACGAATTCACCACAGCGCTCACCAAAATCAAAAGCATGGGTGCGGACGCGGTCTACGTATCGGCGATCAATACCTCGCAAGGCGCGAGCATTTACCGACAACTCAAACAAGTCGGCCACCGTGGCTCGGTGATCGCCTCTGCGGGCAACATGAACCCCAAGTTGGTCGAGTTGTCGGGCGCGTCTATCGAAGGCGTGTATTCGGTTTCCTTGTTCGCGCCGGACAGCCAGCGCCCGATGGCGCGCAAGTGGATGGCGCAATACACGCAAATGTTCAAAAACGAACCGTCGTTCATTGGTGCTTTGGGCGCGCAGTCGATCGAGTTGCTGGCCGCGGCCATCAACAAAGCCGGTGACCCGCGCAACTACGCCAAGATCGCCACCGTGTTGCGTGCGCAGAAATGGGACACGCTGCTGGGCGAGGTCGGGTTTGACGACAAAGGACAAGCGGCGCAAGCCATTTACCTGGTGCAGGTCAAGGACAAAAAAATCATCGGCATCAAATAAGCCACCAAGCCCATGCTTTTCTTGCAACAGTTGATCAACGGCCTGGCCAATGGCATGGGCTATGTGCTGATCGCGGTGGGGCTCACGCTGGTCTTTGGCGTGTTGCGCATTGTGAATTTCGCCCACGGCGAGTTCTACATGCTCGGCGCCTACAGCACTTACTACGCCATGTCGTTGGCAGGCTTGCCCTATATCCCCGCCTTGTTGTGCGCCACCTTGCTGGTGGCGGCATTGGGTGTATTGGCCAACCGTTTCTTTTTTGCGCCGCTGCTCAAAGAGCACGAATTCACCGTGCTGCTCAGCAGTTTGGGTTTGGCGTTGTTGCTCGCACATACAGCAGAAGCCGTTTTTGGCGCCGACCCCAAATACTTAGACACGCCGTTTTCTGACGCCACGTTTGAATGGGGCGATATCACCGTGACGCAACAGCGGTTGCTGGTGATTGGCGTGGCGGTGTTGTTGATCGTGTGGGTCTATGCCTTCATTCGCTTCACCCGCATGGGTCAAATGATGCAAGCGACGGCACAACACCCGCAAGGCGCGGCGCTCACGGGCATCGACACGCGGTTTGTTCACAGTTACACCTTTGCACTGGCCTGCGCCTTGGCGGCTTTGTCAGGCGCATTGGTTGGGCCCACCACGATGTTGTTCCCCACTGTTGGCGATTGGGCGGTGCTCAAAGGCTTCATCGTGGTGGTGATGGGAGGCCTGGGCAGCATCAGCGGCGCATTGTTGGGCGGCTTGATTCTGGGCGTGGCCGAAGCTTTGGGCGGCAGTTACATCTCCATGGGCTTCAAAGACGCCATCGGCTATGCCATCATCATCGCGGTGCTGTTGTGGCGACCGCATGGTCTGTTTCACAGCGGAGAGCAAAGGTGAAGGATTGGCGCAGCGCCTCGCTGCCGGTGCTGCTGGTGTGTCTGGCACCCTTGGCATGGGGCAACGAGTATGTGTTGCACATGCTGTGCTTGTGGGTGCTCTACAGTTTGCTGGCCTTGAGCCTCAATATCGTGGTGGGTTTTTTAGGTGAACTCACCTTCGGGCATGCGGCTTTTTTTGGGGTGGGTGCATACACCTCGGCTTTGCTGGTGATGCAAGGGCATTGGCCTTTGTGGTTCGCACCGCTTGCCGCCGCCGCTGTGGCTGGCGCGTTGGGCTGGTTGATCGGACATGTGTCGTTGCGCATCGTGGGCCCGCAATTTGCAATTTTGACGCTGGGGTTTGGCGCCATCAGCTTGACCATCACCAACTATTGGGTGGATCTGACCCGTGGCCCCATGGGGTTGTCGCAAATCCCCTCCTTCGCATTCGCCGGGTTGGGCTGGGATTTTTCCCGCGCCGAACACATGTACCCGTTGGCGTTGCTGCTGTTGGGCTTGGTGCTCTATGGTTGCCATGCGTTGCAACACAGCCGCAGTGGCCGCGCCTTTGTGGCGTTGCGCGAAAACCCGGCGCTGGCTGCATCGATCGGTATCGATGTGTTTCGCACCAAACGCATGGCCTTTGTCGCCGCCACCGCGCTGGCCGGTTTCAGTGGCGCGCTGTATGCGCATTACTTGCGGGTCATCACCCCCGAGTTGATGTCCTTGTCTTACATGTCGGCCATGTTGATCATGGTGGTCATTGGCGGCAAAGGCAGTCTGATCGGCCCGGTGCTGGGCGCGTTGCTCTACACCTTCATGCTCGAAGCATTGCGCTCTACCGGTTCATGGCGCATGGTGGTGTTTGCGGCTTTGCTGATTGCTTGCGTGGTGTTTTTACCCGGCGGTCTGGTCAGCTTGTGGCACCGCCGCCCGGTCAAGGAGCAGCCATGAGCCCGTCTGCGTTGTTGCAAGCCACGGGTATCAGCAAACGCTTTGGTGGATTGCAAGCCGTGCACCAAGTGGACTTGTCGGTGATGCCCGGTGAGGTGGTCGGTTTGATCGGTCCCAACGGGGCGGGCAAAACCACGTTGTTCAACATGCTCGCCGGCAGCATGCCCCCGAGCGCAGGGCGTTTGTGGTTTGCCGCCCAAGATTGCACGTCTGCCAGTGCCCACCGCATGGCGCAACTCGGCATGGCCCGCACGTTTCAAATCACCAGCGTGTTTCCTGGCTTGAGTGTCTGGGACAACGTACTGGCAGCCACCTACCGACACCAACACACCGATTGGCTCGCTGCTGTGTGCCGCACCCGCGCTTACCGATCAGAGCAAGCACGCATGGCCGAACGCGCAGCGCATGCCTTGCAACAAGCCGGGTTGCTGCACCGTCGCCACGATTTGGGCAGTGAATTGCCTTACGGAGAGCAGCGCAAATTGGAAATTGCGATTGCACTGGCGACTGCGCCGCAATTGTTGTTACTGGATGAACCTGCCGCAGGCATGAACCCCGAAGAAGCAGGCAAGTTGGTGCAATTGATTCAGCAATTGCGCAGCCAAGGCATGGCGGTGTTGCTGGTCGAACACCACATGCGCGTGGTGATGGGTGCTTGCGACAGGGTGGTGGTGCTCAGCAGCGGCGAAAAAATTGCCGAAGGCACGCCCGCAGAAGTGGTGCGTGACCCGGAAGTGGTGCGTGTGTATTTGGGGCGGGAGACGGTCCATGCTTGAGTTGCGGCAGATCGATGTGCGCTACGGCAAACGCACCAGCGTGAGCGGACTCAGCCTGCACGTGCAAGCCGGTGAAATAGTGACATTGGTCGGCGGCAACGGCGCGGGCAAGACCACCACGCTCAAAGCGATTTCAGGGCTGCAACCCGTCGCCAGTGGCGAGATTTGGTTTGGCGGTGAACGCATTGACACACTGGCACCGCACCAAATATTGGCCAAAGGCTTGGCGCATGTGCCCGAGGGCCGCATGTTGTTCAAAGACATGAGTGTGCTGGCCCATTTGGAACTTGGCAGTTTGCGCGCACCCACCGACAAAGCGGGTTTTGACGACAACTTGGCCTGGGTGTATGAACTTTTTCCAGTGCTCAAAGAGCGCAGCAAACAACTCGCCGGCACGCTGTCGGGTGGACAACAACAAATGTTGGCGATCGCCCGTGGGCTGATGTCGCAACCGACGCTGTTGATGCTGGACGAGCCTTCCTTGGGGCTCGCGCCCATCGTGGTCGACACCTTGGCAGACATCATTCGCATTTTGCACGCCAAAGGCTTGTCGATCTTGCTGGTCGAGCAACGGGTAGATCTGGCGTTGCAATTGGCGCAACGCGGCTATGTGATGGAAAGCGGCCGAGTCACGCTGAGCGCTGCTGCAGCGGACTTGGCACGCGACCCACAGGTGCGACAGGCTTACCTGGGTTTGACTTTGTAAATACCGCTGTCGCGGTCGGCGCTGAAATACACGGTGCCATCGGCGGCGACTGCCACGCCGGTGGTCAAGTAAGGCGGCGGCAAGCCTGGCCCACCCTCAAACCCGATCGGCAAATCCGATGCGATCACCCGCTTGTTACCGTTGGCGGGATCGACTTCTGTCAACTGGCGCTTGGCGGTTTCGGCCACGATGAATTTGCCCGCAGGTGTTTCGGCCAACCCTTCAGGCGCGGCCAACCCTTCAGCAATGGTTTTTTGGCTCCAATCGGAAGGGTTCACGCGAACCAAACGGCCTGAGAGTTCGGTGATGTACAAACCACCGTCTTTGCCCATCACCATTTGCGTCGGGCCTTGCATGCCTGTGACCACTTGTTTTTTGTCGTGCAAGTCTGCGCCGCTCAACTGGGTCAAGGCACCGGCGGCCAGCTCCAACACCAGCACGCTGCCGTCAGGCATTTCAACCGCATCCATGGGTGCCGCCAAGCCGTGTGCCGTGGCTTTGATGCTTTTGTCTTTGCGCGACATGACCTGTACCGTGCCGGTGAACCAGCTCGACAACAGGTAATGGTTTTTCGAAAGACCCACCGCAAACGGGTATTCGATCGGGTCACCTTGCATGCGCCCGATGTCGGTCAAAGCGCCCGAAGCGGTGTCCACCGCACGGAAACCAAACAAGTGCGCCACATACAAGGTTTTGCCGTCTTCTGACAATTTGATGCCGCCAGGCGCAGACATGCCGCCCTTGGTGATTTGCGTGACTTTGCCCGATTTAGCGTCCACTTGTTGGACACCGTTGTCGACCATGTTGGAAACAAAAATGTTGTCGTCTTTGTCCAAAGCCAAGTTGTCTAAGCCTGTCGACAGCTTGGCCACCAGCGTGCGTTTGCCACTCGCTGGATCGATGCGGAACAGCTCGCCAGTTTTGGTGTCGATCGCCCAGATGTTGCCCTTGGAGTCGTAATTGGCGGCAGCCGGTGTTTTGAACTCGCTGTTGATCACTTTCATGTCGCCGTTTTCAGGATTGATCTTGACGATTTGTCCTTTGAACCACAACGGCCCCATGACCCAGCCATCAGCGCCCACTTCAAAACCATTCAATCCGCCCATGTCTTTTTTGATCAACCGAGGGGGTGCCACACCGGCCACATCGATTTCCCACAATGCGTCTCCCAAAAACACCTGTGAGCCATACAACTTGCCTGATTTTTGGTCGAACGCCAAGGAGTTGATGCCGGGCAGGTCTTTGGCCAGGATGCGAATCGGTGCGCTGTCGTTATCGCGGATACGCAGGATGCCTTGTAAAAAAGAGGTGTAGGCCATTTCGCCCTTGGGTCCAATGGCAATATCGTCTGCTTGCCCTTCAGGCGATCCAATGAAGGTGGTGGCTTTGCCTGTTTTCATGTCGAGCTGGGTGATGGACGCACCGACCACGCTGCCCACCAGCAAGCGGCCTTGCTTGTCGACGGTCAGACCATTCGGGCCTTTGAAGGCGGAGGGCGGCACCACGACTTGTGGCGCACCGTAGTTTTGTGCCCATACCGATGTAGACAACAGGGCCGTGGCCAACGCCAGGCGGGTGGCTGGGAACCATTTAGGGGTGAAAAAACGCATGGGAAATGTCTCCTGTGAAGCGCATCAAAATAACCCGTTGACACCGCAAAAA
>JALRAA010000379.1 GCA_023262645.1 Burkholderiaceae bacterium | reverse complement strand
GCGTGACCTGACATCGGGTCAAGTCTTGGGTGTTGCCACCGCCAAACATCTGGCGGGCCAGCCGTTGATTGCCGCCATGGCATTTGCCAAGGCCTTGAAAAAAGAGGGCGTGCTGCTGAAAAAAGGCGACTTGCTCAACCTCAGTGGCTTCATGCCAGCGTTTGTGCCGATACCGGGTCAACGCATTGAACTGAAATATGTCGGCATGCCAGGTGACCCGGCAGTGACCGTGGAGTTCAACTGAAGCGGTTACTGGGCGTTGGCGCCAAACACCACCACATGGTCGGCTTGTAAGCGAATACCAATCCATTCGCCCACATGGTGGTCATGGTGACTGGGCACATGCGCCATGAGGGTTTGTCCGCTGGCCAAGCGCAAGGTGTATAAAAACTCTGAGCCGCGAAATGCTTTGCGCAAAATTTCGGCTTTGACAGGTGCATCATCGTCATGCACGATATCGTCGGCACGCAACAAAACTTCGCACGCACCATCGGCTGAGATCTGGTGTTGCGCGATGTCTTCATCCATGTCTTGCAAATCACCCAAAGGCGTGTGCAACACCATGTGTTGTCCTTCTTGTTTGGCCTTGGCCTGCGCAAACACACCGTGGCCAATGAACTCGGCCACAAACCGGGTTTTGGGCCGGTGGTAGAGCTGATAGGCGTCGTCCCATTGCTCTAATTGGCCTTGGTGCATCACCCCAATCACATCCCCCAACGCAAACGCTTCCATTTGGTCATGCGTGACAAACAGCGCGGTGATTTGTGCCTGCTGCAATATCTCGCGCAATTCATGCGCCAGTCGCTCGCGCAAATCCACATCAAGGTTGGAAAACGGCTCATCCAACAACAACAACAGCGGTTCTGGTGCCAACGCCCTCGCCAAGGCGACGCGCTGTTGTTGACCACCGGACAACTCGTGCGGATAGCGTCGCGCCGCGGATGACAAGCCCACCAAGGACAACATGTCTTGCACACGCGCTTCTCGCTCTATGGCGTTCCATTGAGACAAACCAAAGGCGATGTTTTTTTCGACGTTCAAATGGGGGAACAATGCATAGTCTTGGAACACCATGCCAATGCGGCGGTTTTCTGCGGCATGGTGAACCCCGGAGCTGCTGATGACTTGGCCGTTCATCGCAATGACGCCACCGCTGACCGGCTCTAAGCCTGCCACGGCTCTGAGCAACGTGGTCTTGCCGCATCCTGAAGGCCCGATCAACACACCCATTTGGCCCTGGTGCAAACCAAAACTCACGCGGTTCACCGCTGCTTGTTCCCGGCCGGGATAACGCACTTGCAAATCAGACACATCGATAAACATGAAGAGATTGTAGGCAGGCACATGACCCACTGCCTACAATCGCCGCTTACCCTTGCCCGCCTACGCGCCGATTCACGCCATGCCTTTGTTCACTGTTCTTCGCGGGTTCACCGTTTGGATGCTTATCACGCCGGTGCTGATGGTGTTGGCCGCGTGGTTGCAATGGGACGCCGCTTCTGCTGATGTGTGGCAGGGTTTGTTGCACACCGTTTTGCCCGAATACACCCTCACGAGTTTGTGGCTGTGCCTGTTGGTGGCGGTGGGTGTGGTGAGCATCGGCAGCGTGGGCGCTGCGGCTGTCAGTTTGTTCGATTTTCCAGGCCGACGAACCCTCAGTTGGTTGTTGCT
>JALRAA010000378.1 GCA_023262645.1 Burkholderiaceae bacterium | reverse complement strand
AAAAATAAAAAATAGGCTCAATTGGTAATTGGGGTCAGGTTCCAATTAATTTGGTTCAAATTAATTGGAACCTGACCCCAATTACCCCCCCCAATTACCCAGCCCCTAATTCAGGAAACAACACCTCGGTGTAGCCAAACTGCGTGAAATCCACCACGCGCATCGGGTAGAGCTTGCCGATCAAATGGTCGCATTCGTGTTGCACCACCCGCGCATGAAAACCGTCCACGGTGCGTTCAATGCGGTTACCTTTTTCATCCTGCCCTTGGTAATGGATATGCGTCCAACGCGGCACCATGCCGCGCAGTCCTGGCACTGACAAGCATCCCTCCCAGTCTTGGGCTTTTTCGTCGTTCAGCGGCGTGATGATCGGATTGATCAACACCGTTTCAGGCACCAAAGGCCGGTCTGGGTAACGCGGGTTGATGCGGGTGCTGCCGAAAATCACCACTTGCAAATTCACACCGATTTGCGGCGCCGCCAGCCCTGCCCCATTCACAGCGACCATGGTTTCGCGCATGTCTGCGATCAACGTGTGCAACTCGGGCGTGTCAAACGCCGTCACGGGTTCGGCGATACGCAACAACCGCGCGTCGCCCATTTTGAGAATGTCATGGATGGCCATGTTTGTCAGCTGATTAAAAAGAACCCTCAAACAACTCTTGTATCCAGTAATGCACTTCGTTGGACACCGGTTGCACCCAATCTCCGCCATTGCTCAGCAACACGTAGTTCACCCGGTAATGCGGGTTGACGCGTATCAATGTGCGGTAGCCGTCTTTTTGGCCGGCATGCGCATACGCACCGTGCTCTGGTTTGTCAGCGGACAACACCCAGCCCAATCCGTATTTGTCGCCATTTTCAAATGCAGCATTTGCAGAGCCGGGTGTGGTCATGCGGGCTTGGCTGGCGGCGCTGAGAATTTTTCCGGTCTGATAAGCACGCAACCAAAGCGCGAGATCTGACAGCGAGCTGTAAATCCCCGTGGGCCCTTCGGTGCGCAATTGAATGCCCTTGGTGCGTTTGGTTGCTGCATAGTTGAGCGCCAAAGTTTCGCTGGGCAAACTTTCATCGGTTTCGACCCGGGTATGGGTCATGCCCAAAGGGTCAAACATGCGTTGCTTTAAACATTGGCCATAAGGGGTGCCACAGGCCCTGGCGATGATTTCTGCCAACAACACATAGTTGCTGTTGCTGTATTGCGCGTTTGTGCCGGGTGGGAAATTCAAACGCGGGTCGCTGCGCCAGCGTTGCAACAGTTTGTCGTTGGTGAGTCCATCCAACTCCATCAACGTGCTGGCGGTGATTTGCCGCATGTAGTCCGGTACACCTGCGCTTTGCGCCAGCAAATGACCTACCGTGATGTTTTCCCAGGCAGCCGGTAACTCAGGCAACCACCGAAGCACGCTGTCATCGAGTTTGAGCAAACCGCTGTCAGCCAGTTGCATCACGGCCGTCGCGGTCATGGGCTTGGAGGCGGATGCCAATTCGAACGCGGTGTTGCCATCGATGGGTATGCGTTGTTCGCGCTGTGCCAACCCCGCCCAGTTGTTGTAGATGACTTCACCTTCCCACTCCACCCACACGGCCAGGCCTGGGCCTTGTCTGGCGTCGAGTTGGCGCAGTATCTTGTCCACGTTTTCGCGAAACACTGCGATGCGCTCAGCCTTGCTGGCTTGGGGTT
>JALRAA010000377.1 GCA_023262645.1 Burkholderiaceae bacterium | reverse complement strand
TGTCCTATGACGAATACAACAACCTGATTGAAAAACTGGCAATCAAAATCCACCAGTCGGGATGGGAGTTCGACACCATCTTGTGTTTGGCCAGAGGCGGCATGCGTCCTGGCGATGTGCTCTCCCGCATTTTTGACAAACCGCTGGCCATCATGTCCACCAGTTCTTACCGCTCTGACGCCGGTACGGTGCAAGGCCATTTGGATATTGCCCGTTTCATCACTACGCCCAAGGGTGAGATTGCCGGAGGCAACGGGTGTTGCTGGTCGACGATTTGGCCGATTCAGGCCATACCTTGAACGCCGTCATCGATTTATTGAAAAACAACTATTCGCCAATCACCGAATTGCGCAGTGCCGTCATTTGGACCAAAGGTGTCTCCAGTTTTGTGCCCGATTTTTCTGTGGAGTTTTTGCCCACCAACCCGTGGATACACCAACCCTTTGAAGCCTATGACACCATGCGTCCGGTGCATTTGCTGGAGAAATGGCGGGTTTGACGCATGAAGCCTGAGACCGCGCTCATACACCACGGTTATGTGGCGCCACAGGATTTTCAGTCTCCGCAAATGGCCGTACACAAGGCTTCTTCGGTTTTCTTTCCCAATGTCGCTGCTTTGCGAGATCGCAATTGGCTGGACAAATCCGGCTACACCTACGGTTTGCATGGCACGCCGACGACATTCACGCTAGAAGAAAGACTGTGCCAACTCGAAGGCGCCAAGCATGCCGTGTTGTTGCCCAGTGGTTTGGCGGCATTGGCGCAAGTGAATTTGGCATTGCTCAAGTCAGGCGATGAAATTTTGATTCCAGACAACGCGTATGCCCCCTTGAAGTCATTGGCCGAGGTGGAGTTGGCGCGATGGGGCATCAGCCACCAATACTACGACCCGATGCAACCTGACAGCTTGGCACAAGCCATCGGACCGCAAACGCGTTTGGTGTGGTTAGAAGTCCCTGGGTCTGTCACCTTGGAGTTTCCCGATTTGCCTGCGTTACTGCGCATCTGCCAATCGCATGGCGTGTTGACCGCCTTGGACAACACATGGGGTGCTGGCGTGGCATTTGCACCGTTCGATGTTTTCCCGCAAGCACAACAGCATTTGCGCGGTGTCGATGTCAGCGTGCATGCCCTGACCAAATACCCGAGCGGTGGGGGAGATGTGTTGATGGGCAGCGTCACCACCTGCCGCGATGATTTGGCCCGAACGCTCAAACTCAGCCATATGCGATTGGGTTTTGGCGTGGGTGCAAACGATGCAGAATTGGTGTTGCGTTCTTTGCCCACGATGGATATGCGTTACAAGGCGCAAGATGCCAGCTGCCGCGAAGTTGCTGCTTGGTGTTTGCAGCAGTCTGCATTTGCCCAAGTGCTGCACCCAGCAATTGCGACATCACCCGGTCATGCACATTGGCGCGACTTGTGTGCCGATGGACAAACAGACAGTTCGGTGGTGCACAGCGGTGGCAGTGCTGCCAGTTTGCTGGGTTTGCGCTTTCATGCACGGTTGTCGCCTTCGCAAATAGATGGTTTTTGCAACAGCTTGAAGTTGTTCAAGCTGGGTTTCAGTTGGGCTGGCCCGATCAGTTTGGTGGTGCCCTACGATTTGAAAACCATGCGCCAAATGGCCGAGCCTGCCGTGCTCGAAGGCGGGTATGTTCGCCTGTCAATCGGTTTAGAGAACCCC
>JALRAA010000376.1:1453-1693 GCA_023262645.1 Burkholderiaceae bacterium | reverse complement strand
GGCAAACGCACACCGATTGACGAATACACCCGCCATGGTCGCGGCACCAAAGGCATGATCGCCATCCAACAAACCGAGCGCAATGGCAAAGTGGTGGCTGCGACCTTGGTGAACAACGACGACGACATCATGCTCATCACCGACCGAGGCGTGCTGGTGCGCACCCGTGTGAGTGAAATCCGCGAAATGGGCCGTGCCACCCAAGGCGTCATACTCATCGGCTTGGACGAAGGCGCCAAA
>JALRAA010000376.1:0-1443 GCA_023262645.1 Burkholderiaceae bacterium | reverse complement strand
GCAACGCATTGTGGAAAACGATGCGCAAGCGGGCACTGACGACGACGGCGCGGATGCGCCTGCTGCGGACGACACGCCATGACCTCGCCTTCCGCTGACGGCTTGGCCGGTTTGCGCCAGCAAATCGATGCACTTGACCGCCAGTTGCTGCAATTGCTCAACCAACGCGCGCATTTGGCCGAGCAAGTCGGGGACATCAAACGCGCCGAGGGGTCGCCTTTTTTCCGTCCCGACCGGGTCGCGCAAGTGCTGGAAAAAATTCAGCAAGCCAATCCCGGCCCTCTCAAAAACAACCACGTGGCGGCTATTTGGCGAGAAATCATGTCGGCATGCTTGGCGCTAGAGGCGCCGCAACGCGTGGCGGTATTGGGGCCAGTAGGTACTTTTTGCGAACAGGCAGCGGTTGAATATTTCGGCAGCGCTGCAGAACTCATTTATTGCAATAACTTTGACGAAGTCTTTCACGCCACCTCGGCGGGCACGGCGCAGTTTGGTGTGGTGGGGGTAGAAAACTCCACCGAAGGCGCTGTCGCTCGTTCGCTAGATTTGTTTTTGCGCACGCCCGTGCATGTGGTTGGTGAAGTCAGTTTGTTGGTCAGGCACAACTTGTTGCGTCAGTCACCGTCTTTGGAAGGCGTCGAAGTGGTGTTGGCACACCCGCAAGCCTTGGGTCAATGCCAGAACTGGTTGACACAGCACCTGCCTCATGCCGAGCGCAGAGCTGTTTCGAGCAATGCAGAAGGTGCGCGTTTGGCGGCCACCCAACCGACCTGGGCGGCACTGGCCAGTGAGCGCGCCGCCTCGCAATTCGGTTTGCACGTGGTGGCCCATGCCATCCAAGACGAAGCGTTCAACCGCACCCGATTCGCCATCGTGTGCTTGCCGCAGACGCTGGCCACGCCACCCGCCACGGGCCATGACTGCACTTCGTTGGTGGTGTCCGTGCCCAACAAACCGGGTGCTGTGCACGATTTGTTGGTGCCGTTGAAACAAAACGGCGTGTCCATGACGCGATTTGAATCGCGCCCAGCGAAATCCGGCCAATGGGAATATGTGTTTTATATCGACTTGGATGGCCACATCACCCAACCGCATGTCAGCAAAGCCTTGGGTGAACTGCAAGCCATGTGTGCGTTTTACAAAGTCATCGGCTCATACCCGGTCAGCGCACAAGGCTGAGCCATGGGCTTTCAACAACTTGGCTTGATTGGCTGCGGCCTGATGGGCGCCTCATTTGCGCTGGCACTGCAAAAACACCAACTGGTGGGCAAAGTGGTGGGCTTCAGCCCCAGTCAACGTACCCGTGATCTTGCCTTGCAACGGGGCGTCATCCACCAGCAAGCCCCATCGATTGCCCAAGCCGTGCAAGGCTGCGATCTGGTGTTGCTGGCCGTGCCAGTCAGCCGCACGGCGGAATGCTTGCAAGCCATGGCATCCACGCTG
>JALRAA010000375.1 GCA_023262645.1 Burkholderiaceae bacterium | reverse complement strand
ATATGGCGAAACTTTTATTCGCAATGCGCGCATTGCAATGGCCACGTTGAATTTGGCGCACGACGAATTACAAGCACTCAAAAAAGGCATTCTTGGCAACGTCCGAATCGGCGCGATCACCTCTCCCGGTATCGTTCTGATTCCCGAAGTCATTGCGTTGTTGCAACAGGAAAGTCCTGGTCTGCGAATTCAGTTTGAAATCAACAACAGCAATGCTTTGATTGAAAAACTCACCCGCGGTGAGTTGGACATTGTGGTGGCCCGCTTGTCACCCCAAGATGACCAAGGCATTCTCCAGTACGACCCGATTGCAAAAGAACCCATCAGTGTTGTGTGTCGACCAGGCCATGCCTTGGCAGAATTCAGAAACATCACCATGCTGCAATTGATGAATGAGCCATGGATCATTGCGCCTCAAGGCAGTGCGATTCGGTTCAAATTTGACCTGATGGTGCAAGAGCTGAACATGCCCCAACCCGTGTACATGATTGAAACCAGTTCGCTCTTGTTCACCACCAAAATGATGCAACACAGCGACATGCTCACCATCATGGGCAGCGATGTGGCCAGCTACTACCAGTCACACGCCATGGCTTGCATATTGCCGGTGGAGTTGCCATTCAATATGGACTTGTTTGGACTGATCACACGACGCGATCTGACCCTGTCACCTGCCAGCCACCAAGTTCTGCAATATTTGCAAGCAACTGCCGCCCGCCTTTATGGCAATGACGGCATTTGACATGGATTTTTCCCTCCCATTCAACTCCAACCGGCGTCCACTTTGAACTCTTGTGCGGTGCACATACTGGCGTCATCCGACGCCAAAAACAACACCATGCGCGCAATATCCATGGGTTGAAGCTTGTCTGGCAAACATTGGTTCTGCTGAATTTGTTGCTCGCCTTGTTCGTCCAACCACAGCGTGATTTGACGCTCTGTCATCACCCATCCGGGCGACACCGTGTTGATGCGAATTCGGTCTTTGCCCAACGGACTGGCCAAGCCTCGGGTCAGCCCATTGACAGAAGACTTGGCCACCGAATAGCAAGGAAATCCACCAGCTTTGACCTGCCACCCGGTGGACCCAAGGTTCACGATAGAACCACCTCCCAATCGGCGCATACCGGGTAACAAGGCTTGAATGGCAAAAAATGCTGGGCGCTGATTGACCGCCATGCGCTCGTCCCAGTAGGCCAGTGAAACTTCTTCAATCGCATGCCTGTCGTCTCTGGCCACGTTATTCACCAACACATGAAAGTCGCCGCAATCAGCCAGTGCTTGGGCCATGGTTTGTTGCAGTGCAGGAATATCTCTCACATCGCAACTGCGCCACCAAACCGCTGGATAACCTAAGTTGGCGATTTTTTGGGCCAAAGCCTCGGCGTGGGTTGCCGCGAGATCGACAAACGCCACATGCGCACCTTGCTGTGCAAAGGACTCGACGATGGCCGCCCCAATGCCAGTGGCGCCGCCCGTGACAAATACCTTTTTGTCTTTCAAACTGGGGTAGAGGGTGTGATGTGAAGGGTACATGCATGCTTCCTTGGTGTGATTGCAAAAGACATATCTTAGGTATTTAAATATCTATTATTCATGCATATTGGATTATTTAATATTCAAATTTTCTCATTCACACCAACTCATGAAACGTACCAAAGCCCCCCTCCACCGTAGCCAAGCATGGTTTGGC
>JALRAA010000374.1 GCA_023262645.1 Burkholderiaceae bacterium | reverse complement strand
GCACCCGCACCGACCACCACATTGCGACCCAGGGTGGGGTGGCGTTTGGTACCTTTGTAAAGCGAGGTACCTCCCAAAGTCACGCCTTGGTAAATGGTGCAACCGTCGCCGATCTCAGCGGTCTCGCCCACCACGACACCCATGGCATGGTCAAAAAAAACACCGTTGCCAATGACAGCGGCCGGGTGAATTTCTATGCCTGTTAAGAAACGCGACACATTGGAGATGAAACGCCCCAACCATTTGAGACCGACAGTCCAGCAAGCATGGGCCCAGCGGTGCATCACCATGGCGTGCAGACCGGGATAGCAAGTCAGCACTTCAAAGCCACTGCGTGCGGCGGGGTCACGGTCTAAGATGGTTTGTATATCTGAACGAATTCTTGAAAACATAGAAAGAGTCTAACTATTTCGTTGCGCGGCTTGCGCCATCGCCTTGGCAATCCCCCGAAGAATATGCACCTCTTCTTCGGTCAATCCTGCGCGGTTGAACAATTGGTTCAAGCGCGGCAACAGTTTTTTGGGGGCTTGTGGGTCCAAAAAGCCAATATCGGTCAACGACTGTTGCCAATGCGACAACAGCCCAGCGATTTGCGCGGCATCGGCAGGCATGGCTGGCATGAGCGCGTCTTGCACGGCGAATCCACCGAGTGCCATGCGCCACTCGTAGGCGATGACCTGCACTGCGCTGGCCAAATTGAGAGACCCGAACGCCGGGTCGGTGGGAATGCTGAGCGCCACATGACACCGGTACACATCGTCATTTTTCATGCCGAATCGCTCTGAGCCAAATAAAAATGCCATGCCCCCCACCGACTGCGCGGGATCCGGCCACTGCGCAAAATGCTCGCGTGGTGTTCGCGTGGGTGGGCCGAAATCCCGAGGTGTCATCGCGGTCGCGCACAAATGTGTCATGCCGTCGATGGCTTCGTCCAAGCTGTCGACAATCCGCGCTTTTTCCAACACATTCAATGCCCCACTGGCACGTTGTATGGTTTCTTCGCGGCGCAACACATTCGCCCAGCGTGGCTTGACCAACACCAGATCGTCAAAGCCCATGACGCGCATGGCTCGCGCCGTGGCGCCGACATTGCCGGCGTGGCTGGTTTCAATCAGAATAAATCGCGTTTGCATGGGACTAAAATAGGCCTATTGTCGCCGCCCGCTCTGTCGGGCGTGTTTTTTTGCTGATAGACGCTGCTTGTACGCGTTCAACACAGGCTTGCCGATCGCCCCCATGACCACCGCTTCTTCTTCCTCCATCCACCCCATGCTCAATATCGCCATCAAGGCGGCGCGGGCGGCCGGCACCATCATCAACCGTGCAGCGCTCGATGTTGAATCGGTTCGGGTCTCCAAAAAAATGGAAAACGACTTTGTCACCGAGGTCGATCAGGCGAGCGAAAACACCATCATCGAAACTTTGCTCAACGCCTATCCTGACCACGGCATATTGGCCGAAGAATCCGGACGCACCCATGGCAACCCCCATGCTGAGCATCTGTGGATCATCGATCCGCTGGATGGCACCACCAACTTCATCCACGGCTTTCCCTTTTATTGCGTGAGCATTGCCTTGCAAAGCCGAGGTCGTTTGGAACAAGCCGTGGTGTATGACCCCACACGCAACGATTTGTTCACCTCCACCCGAGGACGAGGCGCCTTCCTCAACGACCGCCGCTTGCGCGTGAGCAAACGCAT
>JALRAA010000373.1 GCA_023262645.1 Burkholderiaceae bacterium | reverse complement strand
AGCTTAGTGGGGCGTTTGAAAGAGTCTTATCGCTGTGGCGGTGAAATGGTCATGCCCACCGAAGCAGAGGATGTATTGATGTCCCACTCAGCAGTGCTTCAGGCCCATGTGGTGCCAGTGCCAGATGAGCGCATGGGTGAAATCGGCGTGGCATTCGTGGTGTTACGCGAGCAAACCACGTGCGCAACGGCTGAGTTGCAATCGATGTGTGCCGAACGCCTGGCGCGTTTCAAAGTACCCAAACATTTTTTGTTTCTCAGTGCGCAGGATGTACCAGTGACGCCATCAGGGCGCGCGCGCAAGTTTTTACTCTCCAAGATGGCCATTCAATCTTTAGGCCTGTCGGTTCATGCTTAAAAACGCATATTTTTTACAAAGGACTTTTCATGAAACAACCTTATCAAACTGTCCAACCTCAGGGCTTGATCACCGTTGACACCCCGATTGGCTTTGAGTTGGAAGGCGTGAAAAAAAAGGCGGCCATTCAACTCATGGGCTCGCGATTATGGGGCCGATTCAACCCGAATCACTGGGATCCTGTGTATGCCCACCAAACAGGCTTGGCAGCACCCATTCAAACCGGCGAAATGTCCTCTGCCTACATTTCAGAAATGTGTGTCAATTATTTTGGTGCCAATTTTTTCAAGAATGCACGCTTTGTTTGCAAATATGTGGCCTCCACTTTGGCCAACGAAGTCATCACCACATACGGTGTGGTGAAAGAAAAAACACCCAAGGGTGCTGGCTTTCGCTTCAAGGTTGAATTTTGGGCATCTAACGAAGAAGGTCAAACCAAAACCATCGGTTGGACCGAGGTAGATGTCGGTGTTTGAAGCAGGCTCACCACAACCCCAACAACACACAAGGAACACCATGATCACAGAGATTCGCACCGACAGTTTGCGTCCGATGACCAATATCCAAATTCAGCAAACACGTGAATTTGTCACAAGCCTGGATGAGGTTTGTCAAACCTATTGGGACATGGTGAATGTGGGAGATGTGCTGACAAGAGAACTGCATATCACTCCGGAGTTGGTGATTCTTTATGCCGATGCGGTGGAAGATTACAACCCTTGGTACGAAGGGTGGCGGATGAACACCTGGTACATCCCGGGAGAGTCTCCTTTTGGTGGCGCGATCGTGCCACCGCTGATGGTGTCGCATTTTGTGTTGTCAGTGCAGTTTGACCACACCAAACCGTTTGCGATTGGTTCCATACACACCTACCACGACACTGAAATTTTTGAGCCTATTCCCGTCGGTGCCACGGTTCGAATCAGTGCCAAAGCCATTGATAAATTCATAAAGCGTGATCGACGCTACGTACGGCACGAGGTCACGGTAGATGATGTGGGATCGGGGGTTCTCTACATGCGTGAGACCCGTGATATTTTGTCGCTTTAAGGTTTATAAATGCAAACAGCAGATGTATTGGTGATTGGCGCAGGCTTTGCAGGTCTGCGGGCTTTGTATAAATTCAGAAGCTTGGGTTACAAAGTAAAAGTGCTTGAAGCCAGTGAGGATGTCGGTGGTGTCTGGTATCACAATGGTTACCCGGGTGCGCGTTGTGACGTGGAAAGTTATGACTACTCTTACAGCTTCTCACCTGAACTCGAGCAGGAGTGGCGCTGGAGCGAGCGCTACGCCACACAGCCTGAAATTTTGCGCTATATCAACCATGTGGCTGAGCGTTTTGATTTGCGCCGCGACATC
>JALRAA010000372.1 GCA_023262645.1 Burkholderiaceae bacterium | reverse complement strand
GATGGTGTTTGGCGATGCCAAAAAGGTTGTGGAAGACATGGTGAAAGCCATCGAATAAAGCGGCGGGAGGCCTCATGACAGACGACAGACCCTGGTTGAGCGCTTACCCCGAGGGGGTGCCGGCTGATCTGCCGCTTCAGGCCTATTCCTCACTGGTCGCGCTGATGCGGGAGAGTTTCGATCGTTACGGCGATCGGGTCGCCTACAGTTTCCTTGGCAAAGACCTGACCTATTCGGCTTTGGACCAGCAAAGCCAGGCTTTGGCAGCTTACTTCCAGTCGCTTGGACTGGAACGGGGTGATCGCATTGCCATCATGCTGCCCAATGTGCCGCAGTACCCGGTGGTTGTGGCGGCCATCTTGCGTGCGGGCTTTGTGGTGGTCAACGTCAATCCGCTGTACACCCCCCGTGAACTTGAGCACCAGCTCAAAGACTCTGGCGCCAAAGCCATCGTCATCATTGAAAACTTTGCCATCACCTTGCAGAAGTGCATTGCAGAAACGCAAGTCAAACATGTGGTGCTGTGCGCCATGGGCGATATGCTCAGCTGGCCCAAAGGCGCCTTGGTGAATTTTGTGGTTCGCAATGTCAAAAACTTGGTGCCCAGCTTTGACTTACCGGGCGCCGTCAAATTCAATCAAGCCGTGCGTCGCGGTAAGGACGCTTCGTTTGTCAAACCGGTGGTCAAAAGCGATGACATCGCGGTGTTGCAATACACCGGCGGCACCACCGGTGTGTCAAAAGGGGCCGTGCTTTTGCATCGCAACGTGATTGCCAACTTGTTGCAATCGGAGGCGTGGAACGATCCCGTCATGAAGCGAGTGCCGGCCAACGAGCAGCCCACATCCGTGTGCGCACTACCGCTGTATCACATCTTCGCTTTTACAGTGAACATGATGCTGGGCCTTCGCACCGGTGGCAAAAACATTTTGATTCCCAATCCCCGCGATTTGCCTGCGGTGTTGAAAGAGTTGTCTCAGCACACCTTCCACAGTTTTCCGGCGGTCAACACCTTGTTCAATGGGCTGGCCAATCACCCTGACTTTGGCAAAGTGAATTGGTCCAATTTGAAGGTCTCGGTGGGCGGCGGGATGGCCGTCACCAGCGCTGTGGCTGCGCTGTGGCTAGAGAAAACAGGATGCCCCATTTGCGAGGGTTATGGCTTGTCAGAGACCAGTCCTTCTGCCAGCTGCAATCCCACCACCAGCACGCAGTTCACAGGCACGATTGGTGTGCCTTTGCCCAGCACCTTCCTGAAGTTGTTGGACGATGAGGGGCACGAAGTGACAGAGTTGGGACAACCAGGCGAGATTGCCATCAAAGGTCCGCAAGTGATGGCGGGCTATTGGCAACTTCCCGACGAAACCGCACGCTGCATGACAGCCGATGGCTATTTCAAATCGGGTGACATTGGCATACGCGATGCCAAAGGATTTTTCAAAATTGTGGACCGCAAGAAAGACATGATTTTGGTCAGTGGCTTCAACGTCTACCCCAACGATGTGGAAGAAACCGTGTCCTTGTGTCCTGGCGTGCTCGAATGTGCTGCGGTGGGTGTGCCCAACGAGAAGACAGGCGAAGCGGTCAAATTGGTCATTGTCAAGAAAGATCCCATGCTCACCGAAGAGCAAGTGCGCACGTATTGCCGCACCCACATGACAGGCTACAAACAGCCCAAAGTGATCGAGTTCAAAACTGAACTGCCCAAAACAGCGGTTGGTAAAATCCTGCGTCGTGAATTACGC
>JALRAA010000371.1 GCA_023262645.1 Burkholderiaceae bacterium | reverse complement strand
GCGACCCTTGATGCGCGCGGTGCAAGTGTTTGGTTTTCATTTGGCCACCGTCGATTTGCGCCAAAGCTCTGACCAGCATGAATTGGTGGTGGCCGAGTTGTTCAAAGCTGCGGGCATAGACAGTCAATACTTAAAACGCGATGAAGCAGCACGACAAGCCTTGCTGTTGCAAGCCTTGAACGACCCGCGCCCGCTGCGTATCCCGGGGCATGCTTACAGCGCGCACACTGTGTCTGAATTGACCATTTTTGAAACAGCAAAACGTATTCGACAAGACCACGGCGCTGATGCCATACGACACGCCATCATCAGCCACACCGAAAGCGTCAGCGATTTGCTGGAGGTGTTGTTGCTGCAAAAAGAAACCGGCTTGCTGCAAGGCTGTGTGAACACCAAAGCGCAGGCCGAATTGATCGTTGTGCCGTTGTTTGAAACGATTGAAGACTTGCAACAAGCCCCGCAAATCATGCGCGACTATTTCGCCTTGCCGGGCCTTGCTGCGTTGATCGCCAGAAGCGGCGGCGAGCAAGACATCATGCTCGGTTACTCGGACAGCAACAAAGACGGTGGCATCTTCACCAGCAACTGGTCGCTGTATCAGGCGGAAATTGCCTTGGTCGATGTGTTCAACACCTTGGAAGAATTGCACGGCATCACCTTGCGCTTGTTCCACGGGCGCGGCGGCACGGTGGGCCGAGGCGGTGGCCCCAGTTTTGACGCGATCTTGGCGCAACCCCCCGGCACGGTGCGCGGTCAAATCCGTTTGACCGAACAAGGCGAAGTCATCAATTCCAAATACGCCAACCCCATGCTGGGACGCCGCAACCTGGAAACGCTGGTGGCCGCCACACTCGAAGCCACCCTGCTGCCAGCCCAGCGACGTGCGCCAAGAAGTTTTATCGAAGCGGCTGAACAGTTGTCGCAGCACAGCATGAAAGCCTACCGTTCACTGGTTTACGAAACCCCGGGTTTCAGCGACTATTTTTTTCAAGCCACGCCGTTGCGTGAAATCGCCGGATTGAACATCGGTTCGCGTCCAGCCTCGCGCAAACCGTCGCAGCGCATCGAAGACCTGCGGGCCATTCCCTGGGGCTTCAGTTGGGGCCAATGCCGCTTGACCTTGCCCGGCTGGTTGGGCTTTGGCTCTGCGGTGCATGCCTTCATTCACGAGCATCCTGCATTGACGCACACCCAGGCGCTGGCCATGTTGCGGCGTATGCACAAAGAATGGCCGTTCTTTCGCACTTTGCTGTCCAACATGGACATGGTGATGGCGAAATCCGATTTGGCGCTGGCGTCACGCTATGCCGAATTGGTGCAAGACGCCAAGCTGCGCAAAAAAATCTTCAAAGCGATAGAAACCGAATGGCATCGCACAGCCGATGCCTTGCAATGGATCACTGGCAACAAACAGCGTTTGGCCAACAACGCTTCTTTGGCCAGGTCGATCAAACACCGCTTTCCCTACATCGATCCCTTGCACCACTTGCAAGTCGAACTGATCCGCAGGTACCGCGCGGGCACCAGCGACGAGCGGGCGCAACGCGGTATCCATTTGTCGATCAACGGAATTGCGGCGGGGTTGAGGAATACCGGCTGACGCTTCGCACACGTAGATTGGAATGGAATGATCTGCGCAAGCATTTCTATCTATTTACCCTGCTTCAACGACACCCACAACCCACACCCAACGCAGGTACCTGCGGGCTTCCTGACGCCGGACGCGACCGTGCGCTACCCACGCAAC
>JALRAA010000370.1 GCA_023262645.1 Burkholderiaceae bacterium | reverse complement strand
GAAGAAATCAAGGCTGTGCTGGCCCATCCTGCGGCCGATTGTTACGCCATCCCTCGTCGGTCATACTATTGTGGACGTTTGATTGATTATTCAGGTTGGAATCCTGATTTTGTCACCCGTTTATTCAAGCGCGGCACTTCGCGCTTTTCAGACCATCTGGTGCATGAGAAATTGGTCACACCATCTCCTGCTCTACCGCTGAAATCGGCCATGTTGCATTTCAGTGTCACGAATTTCAGCCAAGTTCTAAACAAAGTCGATCGTTATTCCACCGACTCTGCACAGCAAGCTTTTTTGGCTGGTAAAAAAAGCAGTGTCAGCAAAGCCGTCTTGCATGGCCTTTGGTCTTTTATCAGAACATATTTTTTTAAACTGGGCTTTTTAGACGGTCCTCATGGATTGGCTTTGGCTATTTCCAATGCCGAGGGAAGTTACTATCGTTATTTGAAACTGTGGTTGTTGAATAGCAAGGTGAATCGTGTTGATTAGTGTCATTGTCAGTACCTACAACAGACCTGATGCTCTGAATTTGGTTTTGCAATCACTGAATCAGCAATCCGATACAAATTTTGAAATCATTGTTGCTGACGATGGCTCTCGAGAAGAAACACGTGTTTTGGTTGAATCTTTTCAAACCAGTCATCATCAAACACTTAAACATGTTTGGCATGAAGACACTGGCTTTCGGCTTGCTGCCATACGTAATTTGGCTGTCAAACACTGTGCTGGTGACTATTTGATTTTTTTGGATGGCGATTGCATCGCTCAACCTGACTTTATCGCCAGACACCGTTCCCTTTCTGAATTGAAGCACATGGTGACCGGCAGTCGGGTGCTTATGGATAAAAAACTGACAACCCGTTTGATAGCCGCAAAAGCATGGGACTTTCGAGTTTTCAAGAAATATTTGTTATTCAAACGTCTAAATGGATCCATCAATAAATGGTTGGCTTTCCATTTCAAATTTAGAAATGCAACTATTCGTTACTATCGCGGCTTTAAATGGAAGGGTATCAAGGGTTGCAATTTTGCATGTTGGAGATCTGATTTTGAGATTGTCAACGGGTATGACGAGAGCTTTGAGGGCTGGGGCCATGAAGACGCAGACATGGTGTTTCGTTTGCATCAGGCAGGCGTGAACCGCAAATCGGGTTCCTTTTCAACAGAAGTCTTGCACCTCTATCACCCGGAGAACAATCGCTCACAAGCCGATGAAAATAAATCACGGCTGTTACAGAGAATCTCCAATGCCTCTTGATTTCAAATAATGTTTAACTTCGCCAAGAACGATTTCACTTTTTAACGATGTCAAGCATTGACTGAGACTGTTGACATGTCTGTCACACCCTTCTTCAGCGCAAGGAACACAAGATTGCTGACCTTGTATCAACGTGATGTTTGAATGTTCTTGCGGTGTATTCGAGTGACTTAGCCAACTCGGCTGGTTTTGTTTCTTCGGTGAATAGGGCCATGGGGCCCACTTGACAGGATTCGTGGGGCCGTAAATCGCAAACACCTTCACGCCAGTAGCTGCTGCCAAATGTGTGACCGACGTATCAACACCGATGAATAACTCTGCATGTTGAATCAGTTCAGTCATGTCTGCCAATGAATATTTACCCGCCCAATTTTTTATATTCGGAGAAATCACCAATTTTTCACAATACTCTATTTCTTCTTTGTCCGATCCACCACTGATCACAACATGCATGCCATTTTGTGTCAGTTCTTTTAGAATTGTTTGCCATTC
>JALRAA010000036.1 GCA_023262645.1 Burkholderiaceae bacterium | reverse complement strand
CGCACCTCGTCGTCTCCAACACGGCACTGAGCTACACGGTGCAGTTCGGCGGCCAGGCAACGATCAAGGACGGCGTCACCGGAGCGACGATCCAGGCCGTCTCCAGCGGCACCATCACGATCGACGGCGTGGCGGTCGAACATTTGCCGATTCACCGGCGTGCCCGCATGGGTCTGAGCTATCTGCCGCAAGAGGCCTCTATTTTTCGCAAACTCAATGTGGCCGACAACGTGCGTGCGGTGTTGGAGTTGCAAACCGATGACAACGACCGCCCCTTGTCAAAAGCCGACATCGAACTGCGGCTCACCGGTTTGTTGCAGGAGTTGCGGATTGAACATTTGCGCGAATCCTCTGCCTTGTCCTTGTCAGGCGGCGAACGCCGTCGCGTGGAAATCGCCCGTGCGTTGGCCACGCAACCCAAATACATCTTGTTGGACGAGCCGTTTGCAGGCATCGACCCGATTGCCGTGTTGGAAATTCAGCGCATCATCAGTTTTCTCAAGGCCAAAGGCATTGGCGTGTTGATCACCGACCACAATGTGCGTGAAACCTTGGGTATTTGTGACCACGCGGCCATCATCAGCGATGGCCGTGTGTTGGCCGAAGGCAAACCGCAAGAGATCATCCACAACCCCGAGGTACGGCGGGTGTACTTGGGTGAAAACTTCCGCATGTAAGGCCATGGACGCAGCATGAAGCAAGGCCTCTCACTGCGCGTCTCGCAACACCTGGCTCTCACGCCCCAGTTGCAGCAATCGATTCGGTTGTTGCAACTCTCTACCCTTGAACTGACCCAAGAAATCGAGCAAATGCTCGACGACAACCCGTTCCTGGAAAAAGAATTGGAAGACTTGGCCCCGCGTGAAGATTTCGGACTGGCGCAAGAAAATTTGGCCGCCACGCCCAGCGACAACGATAACGAAAACGACAGCTGGGACGCACCGATGGAACGCGTCACCGAGGTTCGGGTAGACACCGCCAGCGAGGCGCCAGACGCGCCGTTGGACGCAGCGGGCGTGGCCGAAAGCTGGGACGGCGACGGCAGTGTCGAATTTTCTCCCGACGACAGCGAATGGGGCGGCGACGCGCCCGCGCGTAACCAGCAAAACAACGACGACGAAAAGTCGCAGGCCACCGAACTGGCGCGCAACCAAGAATCGCTGACCGCGTTTTTGCACCGACAAGCGCTGTCATTGCGGTTGGATGACACCGACCGCGCCGCTTTGCGGTTTCTCATCGAATCCTTGAACGACGATGGTTATTTGGAAGACAGCTTTCAGACCTTGGCTGAAAGCTTGGCCGGTGACGACATCGAGCAATGCGAAGAATTGGTGCACCGTTTTCAGGTGGCATTGGGCTTGTTGCAAAGCCTGGAGCCCACGGGTGTGGGCGCGCGAGACTTGGCGGAATGTTTGCGTTTGCAATTGCGCGCCATCCCCGATGACAGCGAAGAACGCAATGCGGTGCGCGATTGCGCGATGGCCATTTGCAAACAATCCTTGGAATTGCTGGCCAAGCGTGACATCAAGCGACTCGCGCCGGCGATTGGCGCAACGGAACAAGAGGTGAAATTGGCGATCGCATTGATCGCGCGGCTCGAGCCCAAACCCGGACGCCGGTTCATCGACGTGGAGCGCAACCTGGTGGTGCCGGATGTGCTGGTCACGGCCAGCGGTGTGGACCGCCAAGGCTTGCCGCAGTTTCGCGCCATGCTCAACCCAGAAGTCATGCCGCGCTTGAAGGTCAATGACATTTATGCCAATGCCTTGAAGGGCAGCAAGGGCGACAGCCATGCCGGTTTGCAGCAGCGTTTGCAAGAGGCGCGTTGGATGATCAAAAACATCCAGCAGCGGTTTGACACGATATTGCGGGTGAGCAATGCGATCACGCAACGCCAGCGCAGCTTTTTCATCCACGGCGAACTCGCGATGAAACCGATGGTGTTGCGTGAAATCGCCGAAGAGTTGGGCTTGCACGAATCGACCATCAGCCGTGTGACCACAGCCAAGTACATGCACACGCCTTACGGCACCTACGAGTTGAAATATTTTTTCGGCTCTGGCCTGGGCACCGACAGTGGCAACAATGCATCGAGCACTGCGGTGCGCGCGCTGATCAAGCAATTGATTGCCAGCGAAAACCCCAAAAAACCTTTGTCAGACAACCAGTTGTCTGACATGCTCAAGGAGCAAGGCATTGACTGTGCCCGTCGCACCGTCGCCAAGTACCGCGAGGCCTTGCGCATTGCGCCCACCAACCTGCGTAACTCGCTGTGAATGCTTTGTCATTGTTTGTCCCCTGTGCTGCCGGGGTAGAGGCTTATTTGGCCTGTGAAGTGGCGCAAATCACCGGCTTGCCCGCAACGGCGATGCAAACACTGCGCGGCGGAGTGCAATTGCAAGCGTCTTGGCGCGAAGCATTGCTCTTGAATTTGCACAGCCGCTTGGGTATGCGGGTGTTGATTCAATTGGCCCATGCGCCTTATCTGAACGAGCAAGACATTTACCAAACCGCGTTGGCGGTTCCTTGGGAAATGTGGTTCACACCGCGAGAGAGTTTTCGCATCGACTTCACGGCGCAACACAGTCCGCTGAAAAGCCTGAACTTTGCCGCGTTGCGGGTAAAAGACGCCATCGCCGATCGGTTTCGCGACAAGACCGGCGTGCGGCCCGATGTCGATACCCAACGACCGGCTGTGCGCGTGCATTTGCACCTGAGTGAAAAACACCAAACCGTGTATTTGGACACCAGCGGTGAGCCCTTGTTCAAGCGTGGATGGCGCGAGGACAAAGGCGATGCACCGCTGAAAGAAACCTTGGCCGCCGCGATGTTGGCCGCCAGTGGTTGGAGCATGCCGCCGGTGTATGCGCCCGGTGAAACCCGCCCTGACACGCTGCCCTTGGCCGGAGTCGACCAAGGCTTGCCTTTGTACGACCCGTGTTGTGGCAGCGGCACCATCGCCATTGAAGCCGCACAAATCGCGTGTCGCATAGCTGCGGGTGGACAACGCCACTTTGGGTTTGAACGGTTGCGTTTGTTCGATGCCCATGTCTGGCGACAACTGCAACAAGAAGCCATCGCGCAGCAATGTGCGCCGCGTGCAGCGGTGTTTGGCAGCGATGTGGCCTTTCGCATGGTTGACTTTGCGCGTCGCAATGGCGAGCGCGCCGGTGTGGCGCATGCCATCGAGTGGCGCGGCGGCGATGCGTTGCAGCGCATGCCTCCCGGTGACAAGCCGGGGTGGATGCTGGTCAATCCGCCGTATGGTGAACGGATTGATACCGCCGGTGTGGCAGGTGCATCGCGGCAAGGTAAGCCGACTGAAACGGCATGGCTTGCGTCAAACGCCATCGCTGGTCGTGAAAGCGGCCAAGTGCAAGACGGTGGCGATTTCTTTTTGCAACTGGCCAGCCATTGGAAAAAACACTTTAGCGGCTGGAGCGCCTGGGTGTTGACACCGGAACTCAAATTGCCCGGGCGCATGCGGTTGAAAGAGTCGCGCAAAGTGCCGATGTGGAATGGCCCTATCGAGTGCCGCATGTTCCGCTTTGACTTGCGGGCAGGTGCCACACCCGAGCCCCGTTGAATGGCAACGGTGGTGTCTGACAAACCCTGCGTGGTGCTAGACACCAATGTACTGCTCGATATTTGGGTGTTTCAAGACACAAACACCGCCTTGTTGCACGAACACTTGGCACAGCAACGGCTGCGTTGGTTGGCCACATCTGCCATGCGCGAAGAGCTCTGTCGGGTGCTGGCTTATCCCCATATCGAACCCCGCTTGGCCAAACTGTCGCGCTCTGCGGCAGAAGTGATGGCTGCATTTGACCGCTGGTCGCACACGCAACCCGAAGCGCCACGTGCGCCTTATGTGTGCAAAGATGCAGACGATCAAAAATTCATCGACTTGGCCGTGACACACCGCGCGCTGCTGGTCAGCAAGGACCGGCAAGTGCTGCGCTTGACCCATCGCTTGGCCAGACTGGGCGTGGTGGTCACCAGCAATTACAGTCAAGCGCCATCGAATAGAACAGGATGAACCATGCGCAGCTTGCTGACAGACACTGACATACAAAACGCATTGCGACACCTCAATACCGAGGCGACTCAGCGATGGCGCTTGCGAGAAAAAGCGTTGTTGGCCGATTGGGTGTTTGCCGATTTTTTACAAGCCATGGCATTCATGCAGGAAGTGGCGGCGGTGGCGCACCGCTCGGATCACCATCCGGAATGGTCGAATGTGTACAACCGAGTGTCAGTGCGGTTGACCACCCATGACAGCGGAGGGGTCACGCAGTCAGATGTGGCATTGGCGCAAGCCATGAATAGCATCAGCCAAGCCTTGGCGTTGCATGGTTGAGCAACGCCAGTAAATGCGCCACGGCATGGGCATGGGTGGCATGCCGCACCGCAGCACGGTCACCTTGAAAACGACACGTTTCTGTTTTCACCCAAGCCGACGATGCACCCAGCGTCGGGCCCGCATCGCTGGGCATGGCCCACGCAAAACACACGGTACCCACCGGTTTGCTCGCACTGCCGCCACCCGGCCCGGCAATGCCTGTTACCGCCAACGCCACCTGCGCTTTGCTGTGGTTTAGCGCACCAAGCACCATGGCTTGGGCCACCGGTTCGCTGACGGCGCCGTGTTGCGCAATCAGCGCGGCAGGCACCCCCAGCATGTCTTGTTTGGCTTCGTTGCTGTAGCTCACAAAGCCGCGTTCAAACCACAGGCTGGAGCCTGCCAGATCGGTGCAACCGGCACTGATCAAACCACCGGTGCAACTTTCGGCGCAGGCCAGCATCCAACCGCGTTGCAGCAGCACCGCAGACAGGGCTTCTGTCGGTATGGGCTTGTTCATCGGGTCGCCAGCCAAAGGGACAAACACAACAGCGTACAAAACGCGGCCACCAGATCGTCGAACATGATGCCGAAACCACCGCGCCAACCCAGCCCATGAAAATGGCGGTCAGCCCATCCGACCGGTCCGGGTTTGAGCGCATCAAACCCGCGAAACAGCGCAAACGCCACGAACTGTCCCAACAAACCGGCGGGCATCCACAACCACAGCACCAACCAGAACGCCACGATCTCATCCCAGACGATGGCACTGGGGTCTTGCACTTGCATGTGTTGCGCGGTCACGGTGCAAGCCCACCATCCCACGGGCAACGACACCGCGATCAACCAGCCCATGTCTGCGGTACTCAGAAACAAGCCCAACACCACATACGCGGCCCACGCCCATAAGGTACCAACCGTGCCGGGCGCTTTGGGGCTCAAGCCCGCGCCAAACCCCATGGCCAGCGCATGTGCTGGGTGTGACCACATAAAGCGAGCGGCGTTCCATTGGGTGTCCAAAGACATGGTCATCTCTCAATGCACAAAATGGTCAAACGAGGCAAACCGACGCGAGATAGGCACCCCTTGCAGGTCGAGCACTTGCAGTCCGCTGCCCGGGGTGATGCGACCGATACAAGTGACACTGATGTCGGCCTCGTTGGCTGCATGTTGCACCGCATCGGCTTGTTCGGGGGCGGCGGTGAACAAGAGTTCGTGATCGTCGCCGCCAGCCAAAGCCATGTCCAAGCGTTTGGCAAAGGGCAGCGATTGCATGGCTGAACTGATGGCGGCACTGTCTTGCAGCCAATCGGTGGTGAGCACCGCGCCCACTTGCGAGGCTTTGAGCACATGGCCCAAGTCGCCCGCCAAGCCATCGCTCACGTCGATACAGGCATTTGCTACGCCTCGTAATGCCAATCCCAGCGCGACGCGCGGCTCGGGTTGCTCCATGCGCAGCCGACAGCTGTCGAAGTCAGCCGCGCTGAGCGACAGTTGACCGCGCATGACCTCCAGCGCCATTCGGGCGTCGCCCACTGAGCCGCTGATATAGATGTCGTCGCCGACTTGTGCGCCTTGTCGCAACAGCGCGTCACCGGGCGGCACTTCACCCATGACCGTGATGCAAATATTCAGCGGGCCATGTGTGGTGTCGCCGCCCACCAATTCGCAATCATGTTGATCGGCCAGTGCCAGCAAGCCCGCTGAAAAGCCTTGCAGCCATGTTTCATCGACACGGGGCAAGGCCAGCGCCAAGGTGAATGCCAAGGGCTTGGCACCGCTGGCGGCCAGGTCGCTCAGGTTGACAGCCAAGGCTTTGTGACCCAGCCGCTTGGGCGGCACCGTGCTCAAAAAATGGCGGCCTTCCACCAGCATGTCAGAGGACACCGCCAATTGCATGCCCGGTTGCACTTGCCACAAAGCGCAGTCGTCACCCACGCCAAGCACCGCCCGCTTGGCCGGGCGGGTGAAATATCGGGTGATCAGGTCAAATTCACCCATGGCGGTTCAATGCATGTGCCGCTTGCTGCCGGTGTCGCTCAATGCATCAAGCACAAACATCGGGATATCGACATCGAATTTCTCACCATCGACGGCAACGCAAAAATAACTGCCGTGCATGGTGCCCGTGGGTGTGCGCAAGCGCGTGCCGCTGGTGTATTCGAAACTTTCGCCAGGTTGCAACAAAGGCTGGTGGCCGACCACGCCCAGGCCTTTGACTTTTTCGTGCAATCCTTGCGCATCGTTGATATGCCAGGTACGTGAAATCACTTGTGCGGCGATGTCACCCGTGTTGTGGATGACCACGGTGTAAGCGAAGGCATACAGGTTTTCGTCTGGGCTGGACTGATCGGGCAGGTAATGGGGCGTGACGTCCACGCTGAGTTTGTAATTTGCCATGGAGGTGGGTCAATCAGAACGGAATAAAAGCAAGCATCGATTCTGACACCATAATCACGGCTATGACTAACACCTACCGCATCGCCCCCTCGATTTTGTCCGCTGACTTCGCCCGCTTGGGCGACGAAGTGAAAAACGTTGTCGCCGCAGGTGCCGACTGGATTCATTTTGATGTCATGGACAACCATTACGTCCCCAATCTGACCTTCGGCCCCATGGTCTGTCAGGCGTTGAAGCCCCATGCCAAAACGCCGGCGGGCGTAGCGGTGCCGATCGATGTGCACCTGATGGTGCAACCGGTGGATGCGCTCGCAGCGGCTTTTGCGCAGGCGGGCGCGGACCTCATCAGCTTTCACCCGGATGCTTCCAGCCACGCACACCGCAGTGTGCAGGCCATCAAGGCCGCAGGTTGCCAAGCGGGCGTGGTGTTCAACCCCGCCGAACCCTTGGATGTCTTGGATTGGCTGATCGAAGACATCGATCTGATTTTGATCATGAGCGTCAACCCCGGTTTTGGGGGACAAAGCTTCATCGACTCGGCATTGCGCAAGGTCGAGCATGCAGCCAAGCGCATCCAAGCCAGCGGCAGAGACATTCGCCTCGAAGTCGATGGCGGTATCAAGCCAGACAATATTCGCTCTGTGGCCAATGCTGGCGCAGACACGTTTGTCGCCGGCAGCGCCATTTTTGGCAAGCCCGACTACAAAGCCGTGATTGACCAGATGCGACAAGCCCTTGCCCACTGAATGGATAGAAACACCCCATGACAAAAAACAATTACACGTTGATGCTGTTTGCAAGCAGTTTGTTGGTCAATTCATGGGTGCAGGCCGCGTGCTTCACCGATTCACCGTTGACCCGCCCCGACAGTCGTTACGAAGCCGCCAATGCCAGTGGCTCGGAAGTCAAAGACAAAGAAACCGGATTGGTCTGGCAGCGATGCGTCGTGGGTTTGCAATGGAATGGCTCGGTCTGTGCGGGTACTGCCACTGCGCAAGACTGGAACACCGCCACCAAAACGGCTGCTGAAGCCAAATGGCGTTTGCCAACCCAAGCAGAATTGGAAGGCTTGAGCGAAAAAAGTTGCTCTGAACTGGCTTTGAACCAAACCTGGTTTGGCTCAGGCCCTTCGGGTTGGGTTTGGACATCATCGGACATGGGCAGCCCCGATGGCGCGGTGGTGGTTCACTCGGGCAGTTCATTGATTGCCAACTTGATCAAGAAAATCCCGTTGTTTGTGAGGCGGGTGCGCAATGGCGCTTGACCTGTCCACACTGCTTTCGCGCCTAGACGCGGTCATGATTGATTTAGACGGCACCATGGTCGACACCATGGGCGATTTTGAGGCCGCGCTCAATTTGTGTTTGGCCGATATTGATCTGCCCAAAGTTTCGCCGGCGGTGGTCAACATCGCAGTAGGCAAAGGCTCCGAACATTTGATTCGCACCGTGCTGCGCCATCAACTGGAATTGCCTGAGGTCAAGGCCTCCGGCGTGGTGTGCGACAACACCACGGTCGAGCATTTGTTCGAGCCTGCGTTTGCGCGATATCAACACCATTACGAAAAGGTCAATGGCAAGTTCGCAAATACCTACCCCGGGGTGATGGAGGGCTTGCGTCAATTGCAAGCGCGTGGCCTCAAGATGGCTTGCTTAACGAACAAGCCCACGGCCTTTGCCAAAGCCTTGTTGGCCGACAAGGGCTTGGCCGGGTTTTTCAGCCATGTCTATGGCGGCGACGCTTTTCCGCGCAAAAAGCCGGACCCGATGCCGCTGTTAGAAACCTGCAAGGCGCTGGGCACCACACCCTCACGAACGTTGATGTTGGGCGACTCGCAAAACGATGCCTTGGCCGCCCGCGCCGCAGAGTGCCCGGTGGTTCTGGTCACCTATGGCTACAACCATGGCGAACCGATTCAAGGTGTTGATTGCGATGGGTTTATCGACCGAATCGATGAATTGATGTTGTAACACCGAGCTTTGTTACACTTTTCATTATGTTTATGCACCTCAATATCCTCACCGGGTCCCATGGACGGGGAGCTTGGCCTTGGCGTCGCCCGTCTTGCTTGGCGTGACCCGGATCTGTTCTTAAGTTACGCCTCCTGATGGGTCGGGTGCTACGCACCTCTGTTCTTTTATTTGAAGCCCTGCTGGGCTGAGCTGTGGAGGCTCTTTGTGATCTCTGAACTTGAATTTAAAAGCCTGGCAGCACAAGGCTACAACCGGATTCCGTTGATGGCCGAGGCGTTTGCCGATTTGGAAACACCACTGTCTTTGTATTTGAAATTGGCGTTCACCCACGACGGCGGCAAATACAGTTTTCTGCTGGAGTCGGTGGTGGGTGGCGAGCGCTTTGGGCGCTACAGCTTCATCGGTTTGCCTGCCCACACTTTTTTGCGTGCACAAGGTTTTGGCGACCAAGCGCATACCGAGGTGGTGACCCACGGTGTGGTGGTGGAAACCCACCATGGCAATCCACTGGATTTCATCGCTGCGTACCAACAGCGTTTCAAAGTG
>JALRAA010000369.1 GCA_023262645.1 Burkholderiaceae bacterium | reverse complement strand
ACTTTCACATCGGTCACATGATGGAATACATACAGGCGGATATCTGGGTCCGGTTCCAACGCATGCAAGGACACGCGGTGAATTTTGTCTGTGCCGATGACACGCACGGCGCTCCCATCATGATCGCTGCGGAAAAAGCAGGCAAAACACCGCAGCAGTTTGTGGCCGATATTGCCGCAGGCAGAAAAACTTACTTGGACGGCTTCCACATTGGTTTTGACAACTGGCATTCGACCGATGCCCCAGAAAACCACGCATTGGCGCAACAGATATACCGCGATTTGCGCGACTTGCCTGCGGACAAAGGCGGCAGCTTGATCGAGCGCAAAACGATTGAACAATTTTTCGATCCCGAGAAAAACATGTTCTTGCCGGACCGTTTCATCAAAGGCGAATGCCCGAAATGCGGTGCCAAAGACCAGTATGGCGACAACTGCGAACAATGCGGCGCCGTGTATGCCCCCACGGATTTGAAAAACCCGTATTCAGGCTTGAGTGGCGCCACTCCGGTACTCAAGCAAGCAGAGCATTTTTTCTTCAAATTGTCGGACCCACGTTGTGTCAATTTTTTGCAAGACTGGACACAAAACGGCAAGCACTTACAGCCCGAAGTGGCGAACAAAGTGAAAGAATGGTTCAGCGTTCGCACCAACCCTGATGGCAGCACCAGCGAGGGTTTAGGCGACTGGGATATCAGCCGCGACGCACCCTATTTCGGCATCGAAATACCCGATGCACCCGGCAAATATTTTTATGTGTGGCTGGATGCACCCATTGGTTACTTGGCGTCATTGAAAAACTTGCTGGACCGTCGCGGCGAAGATTTCCATGCTTACATGCAAGACGACAAGGTTGAGCAATACCATTTCATTGGCAAAGACATTGTGACGTTTCACACCTTGTTTTGGCCAGCAATGCTCAAGTTCAGCGGCCGCAAAACCCCGGACAAAGTGTTCGTGCATGGTTTTCTCACGGTCAACAACGGCGAGAAGATGAGCAAAAGCCGTGGCACGGGTTTGGATCCGCTGAAATACCTCAAGCTCGGCATGAACCCCGAGTGGCTGCGTTACTACTTGGCGGCCAAACTCAATGGGCGCAACGAAGACATTGACTTCAACGCCGACGATTTCATGGCGCGGGTCAACTCTGACTTGGTGGGCAAATACATCAACATCGCATCGCGGGCTGCAGGCTTCATCAGCAAACGCTTTGGCGGGCAATTGGGACAAATCGGTGCGGATGGTCAAGCCTTGCTGACGCTGTTGCAAAACAGCTTGGCTGGTGTGGCCGATTTGTTGGAGCAACGCGATTACGCCAAGGCATTGCGCGACACCATGGCGCTGGCGGATCGCGTGAATGAATTTGTCGACGCCAACAAACCTTGGGAGCTTGCCAAGCAAGAGGGCAAAGAAGCTCGCTTGCAAGAAGTGTGTAGCACCTGCATAGAAGCGTTTCGTGTGCTGAGTGCCATGCTCAAACCCGTGCTGCCGCAACTCGCCATGCAGGTAGAAACTTTTTTACAGATTGCGCCCATGACTTTTTCCAATGCAGCCAACCCCTTGGGTGCGGGACACACGATTGGGAACTACACCCATTTGATGCAGCGCGTCGACGAAAAAATGTTGGACGCTTTGTTTGTAGATGAATTGGATAAATTGGGGTCAGATACCGATTTCCCGAGGGGAAATTCGGTATCTGACCCCAATTTATCTGACCCCAATTCATCAATCCCCGGCGGCGAGGCAATCGCTGGCTCCATCACGAT
>JALRAA010000368.1 GCA_023262645.1 Burkholderiaceae bacterium | reverse complement strand
GTGGCTTTGGTGAATTCTGCGTCGCCATCTGCCAACATGCGCACTTTGCCCGTGGCTTTGAGTTCACGGCCCCATGCGCCCATGACGAAGGCATCGTTGACGCTCACGCACCAAATTTCGTCCACACCTGCAGCTTTGAGTTCTGTCAATTTGTCGATATAGCCGGGAACATGCTTGGCCGAGCAAGTCGGTGTGAACGCGCCGGGCAGCGCAAACAGCGCAATGGTTTTGCCGGCGGTGGCTTTGGCCACATCAACGGGGTTAGGGCCAATGCTGCAAGCGTCGCTCTCAACCTCAGAATATTCCATCAACGTGGTGTGGGGCAAGTTATCGCCTACTTTGATCATGCTTGAGCTCCTTAAAAAAAATGACCCACCATTGTGGGCCATTTCCTGAATCAACGTCAGATAACTGACGAATAAAACTTAAACCACCGACGCCTTTTCAACCAAGCGGGTTGCGACCCAGTTTTTGGTTTTGGAAATAGGACGGCTTTCGGTGATTTCGATCACATCACCCAAATGGTATTGGCCGGTTTCGTCGTGCGCATGGTACTTGCTCGACTTGCCAACGATCTTGCCGTAGAGCGCGTGTTTGACGCGACGCTCGACCAGCACAGTGACGGTTTTGGCGCGCTTGGCGCTGACCACTTTGCCAATGAGTGTGCGCTTGAGTGAGGGTTTGGCTTCAGTCATGTTCACTCCTGGGCTGCGGCTTTTTGGGCCAATATGGTTTTGGCGCGAGCGATGGCTCGGCGGGTCACCTTCATCTGTGCGGTGTTGGTGAGTTGTTGTGTGGCTTTTTGCATGCGCATATTGAAATGCGCTTTTTGCAATTCTTTGACTTCGGTTTCGAGTCCGGCAACGTCTTTTTGGCGTAATTCAGATGTTTTCATAATGTCTGCTCCTGAATCATTGGCCGATCAAACGGGACACAAAAGTGGTGCGCAACGGCAGTTTGGCAGCAGCCAAACGGAACGCCTCGCGCGCGAGCTCTTCAGGCACACCGACGATTTCGTAAAGCACTTTACCGGGCTGGATTTCAGCGACGTAGTACTCGGGATTGCCTTTGCCGTTACCCATGCGAACCTCTGCAGGCTTTTGCGAAATGGGCTTGTCAGGGAAGATGCGAATCCAAATGCGACCGCCACGCTTGACATGCCTTGAAATGGCACGGCGGGCAGATTCGATTTGACGCGCGGTCAAACGGCCACGGTCGGTGGATTTCAATCCGAAGTCGCCGAACGCCACGGTATTGCCACGGGTGGCGATACCGGTGTTGCGACCTTTTTGTTCCTTGCGGTATTTACGGCGCGCTGGTTGCAGCATGCTTATTCTCCTTGTCCGTCCGCAGCCGTGCCAGTGGATGCGGGCGCGGTGATCTTGCGAACGCGCTTGACGGTGGTTTTGGGAGCATCGGTGGCGTCAGCGGGTTTATCGCTGCCATCCGCCGGTGCGGCATTGGTTCCTGCGGGACGGCGTGCGCCGCGTGCGGGTGGACGGTCGCCACCTGGACGGGCATCACGGCGCGGACCGCGTGGGCGACGTTCTTCTTCTGAACGGGGCTCTTGTGCAGCAGGTGCATCATTGCGGCCCAGTGTGTCGCCTTTGTAAACCCACACTTTGACGCCGATGATGCCGTAAGTGGTTTTGGCTTCAGACGTGGCGTAGTCGATGTCAGCACGCAGCGTGTGCAAAGGCACACGGCCTTCGCGGTACCACTCGGTGCGCGCAATTTCGATGCCGTTGAGTCGGCCAGCAGACATGATCTTGAT
>JALRAA010000367.1 GCA_023262645.1 Burkholderiaceae bacterium | reverse complement strand
ATAAAGCCGAAATAAAAGATTACAAGTTTGGAAGCCACGACATAAAACTCGGCGTGTATGGTCTATTCAACACAGAGAAAGTATTGTGGACTTACTATGTCATATCCTACTACTTAGATGCAAACAATTACATTAAGCTTTCAGAAGATATTTGTGGAAGGTATATAGATGGTACATACGATAATATAAGATCCTTCGGGAAGAAATTCGACACACTCGAAGATGGTAAAAAATTCATAGAAGAATATAAATGTAAATGGGAAACCGGTTCCAATGAAACCACACAGGAAATAAGAGATAAGAAAATAGGTGATATTTTAGATTAAAATGAATACAAAAAAACGTAGCGGATTTTTGTATTTTAATATTTATTCCTTATATTTGTATTAAAGTCATTAAAAATGTATAAAGAATTTGTAAGCCATGATATTGCACTAACTCTTAAAGAGTTAGGCTTTGATGAACCTTGTTGGGCCTGGTGGCACATAGAAGATTGCGATACAAGATACTGCTATTCAGACCAGAGAAGTCCTATACAAAACTCAAGAGAAACTGAAATTATAGGATTACCAACATTCTCACAATGCTTCAAATGGTTTAGAGAGAAATATGGATTAATGCATGTAATAAACCCTTATGATTTTACTGCAGAAATTGATTCCTTAAAAGAAAGAATAGTAGATGAAAAATATGGTGATTTTATACCACACCATCATATAATAGATGATGAAGGTGAAGAAATAAAACATTCTTCCTATGAAGAAGCAGAAGGAGCATGTTTAACAAAATTAATCGAAATAGTAAAAAATTCAAAACATTAAATTGTTAATTGAATACAAAAAAACGTAGCGGATTTTTGTATTTTAATATTTATTCCTTATCTTTGTAAAATGAAAAAACATAAAACAAATTCTGATGGTATTATGACAGGATTCTTCACTACTAGCTTGATTTTCCGAGTAATATACTCAGCAGTGTTAGGTGCCGTAATCGGGATGCTGGTGCTATTTATCACGACTCTTTAAGAATGCTCTGAGTATCTTCTCAACCAATTTGGCCGTGACATAGTTGCCCCGCTCACAATAATCTAAAAACTCCCTGTGCAACTCAGAATCAATTCTGACTACAAATCTCTTTCTGGTATCAACCTTCTTTTTACGTTTGGCTCCTTCAAATTCATCTGACATAGTTCATTATATATTATTTTGATTAAAAAGTCAACTAATACAAAAAAACGTAGCGGATTTTTGTATCTTAAAGCTTACCAGCCTCTAAAAACTTCTTTAGAATCATATTACATAACTTCGACATATCATAGCCATTGGCATCTACATACTCATTCATTCTTTTATGTATGTCCGGGTCTAAGGTAATGTAAAGGCGTGGGTTTTTATTTCGCTTTGGCTTACGGCCGTTTTCCTGAGATTTTTCTGAATTTTCCATACACTATATATCAGATTGGTGTGATGCGCTTTACAAACTTGTGTATATAAGAGTTAGGACAGGAACGAACCTTTTGACAGGCTCTTACAAGCTCGAATTAAACCAGATACATCTCGTAATTGCCGGACTCGGGGATAGCTATTCTGCGACCGGCGATCAAAACATTTGCATCTGGTCGATTTTTGTATTTCACAGTCGAATACTGATATTCAACTAAATCGCTGGCACGAACTCTTTTTCGCAACTCTGTAGGAAAGGATGAAACCAATAAATCATCCGTAGCTGTGCTGTAGTCAGGTACATCTTCGGACGACTTACCTTTGGAAAATTC
>JALRAA010000366.1 GCA_023262645.1 Burkholderiaceae bacterium | reverse complement strand
CGGGTCCTGATGCAAGCAACACTAATCCTGAGACTGAGCAGCCAGCTGAGACTGTATAGCAAAAATTGTACTTTCTTTTACATCTCGTATAATTCGCCACCTGTTCTTCGAGAAACTTTATTCCTTCTGACATGTGGGTTAAGCGGAAAGAAGAAGGACCTTCATCACCCGCCTGTGCCTGTTCATTGAAGTGGACGTGGTTGCTGAAAAAATCCGCCTGGCCAAAGAAGTGACGCGCTTGGAAACCGAGATCGTCAAAGCAAACGGCAAACTCGGCAATGAAGCGTTTGTTGCTAAAGCCCCACCTGCAGTGATCGCTCAAGAACGTCAGCGATTGGCAGACTTTGAAGACACCTTGCACAAGGTGAAAGCTCAGCTGAAAAGGCTGGGCTAGAACTTTTGATCGTTCAGCGTCTTTTCAGCACGTGAATAAAGTCGTCACCCACGGTTTCTTGAGACATCAATTCGTTGCCTGTTTGCTTAGAGAAGGCAGCGAAGTCACGCAATGAGCCTTTGTCGGTGGACACCACTTTGAGCAATTGACCGCTTTGCATGGCCGTCAACGCTTTTTTGGCTTTCAAAATGGGCAAGGGGCAATGGAGGCCGCGTGTGTCTAATTCTTGATCAATCTGCATGGCGGTCATTCTAAGTTTTGCGCAGCGCGCTCTTCCCAACTCATGAAACGCGGCTCGATGCCTTGGGTACGCAACCAGTCGCCCATTGCATAACCCGTCCCTGCGGGCCAGCAAATGATATCTGGGTAGTTGAACAATTTGTACTCGGCCAACTCGGGCGACAAACGCACCTCGCCGTCAGCCACTGCATGGTAGGCAATGATGACTTGGTTCATGCGCTGAAAGTCATACACACCCACCAATTTCAAGGATGACACTTGCAACTGGGTTTCTTCCGCGATTTCACGGGTGATGCCTTCTTCAGGGGATTCACCGGCTTCCATGAAGCCGGTGATCAACGCAAAACGTCGGCCTGGCCAAGCGGCATTTCGTGCGAGCAGAATTTGGTCGCGGTATTGAACAATGCCGGCGAGCACTGGCGTTGGGTTGTTCCAGTGCGTCCACTGACACACCACACAGCGCATCCGCTCTTTGGGGCCGCCATCCTCTTCTTGGGTGATGGCTTGCAACTCAGTGGCACACATCGGGCAAAACTGAAAATGGCTCATGCGGGGAACACCCCCGTCGACAGGTAACGGTCACCACGGTCACACACGATGAACACGATGGTGGCATCGTGAACTTGCTTTGCAATCTGTAAAGCCACCCAACAAGCGCCTGCAGCCGAAATGCCTGCAAATATGCCTTCTTCTCGGGCCATGCGCCTGCACATGTCTTCAGCATCCGTTTGGCTCACATAGACAAGTTCATCGACATGGGTGGCGTCGTAAATTTTGGGCAAATACTCGGGCGCCCATTTCCGAATACCGGGAATGCGCGAGCCTTCGCTGGGCTGAGCGCCAATGATTTTCACGTGGGAATTTTTTTCTTTCAAATACCGCGACACACCGGTGATGGTGCCGGTGGTGCCCATGGCGCTGACAAAGTGCGTGACACGACCAGCGGTTTGCTGCCAAATTTCTGGGCCGGTGGTTTCATAGTGCACACGCGGATTGTCGGCATTGGCAAATTGGTCCAGCACGCGACCTTTGCCCTCGGCTTGCATGCGGTCGGCCAAGTCGCGAGCACCTTCCATGCCAATGCTTTTCGAGGTGAGTATCAATTCCGCGCCAAATGCCTTCATGGTTTGGGCGCGTTCAATCGACAAATCCTC
>JALRAA010000365.1 GCA_023262645.1 Burkholderiaceae bacterium | reverse complement strand
GGTCTGAGGCGGGCATGACAAACAAACTGCCTTGGTCAGACAAGCGGTGCACCAATCGCGGTGGTACCACCACTCGGGTGTCGTGCAACAGGCGTTCTATCGACGCGGCGAGTGCGCCATAAGGCAAGGCGTTGGCAGTTTCTTGAGGGAGGAGTTTCATCTGAACATCTGTGGTCTTTCACAAGTATGCACTGCAAGCACAACCGATGCTCTGCCAAAATTCCAACTTCTTTTCACTTGGAACGGGCCCGTCCGGCCCTCAAGCACATGTCTTCTTCCGAACCTTTGCGCCAGTACACACTGAGCGATTTCGATTTTCAACTTCCCCCCGAACTGATCGCGCAACACCCGAGCCCTGAGCGTAGCGGTTCACGTCTGTTGGACGCGCGGGATCCGTTGCATTTGGCAGACCATGTGTTTCGCGCGTTGCCCGATTTGCTGTCGCCAGGCGATTTGCTGGTGTTCAACGACACGCAAGTGGTGAACGCCCGCTTGTTTGGCGAAAAAACCAGCGGCGGACAACTGGAGCTGTTGATTGAGCGGGTGCTTCCCGACGAAGCCAACGCGCCAGCGAACCGTGTGGTCGCGCACATGAAAGTCAGTAAAAAGCCCTTGCCTGGCGCACGCTTGACGATGTGGGATCGCACGGGGCGCAGACATGCGTTTGATGCCACACTGCTTGGACGCTGGCCCGATGACAACGGCGCGTTGTTTTTGTTGTCTCTGAGCGATGACCCCCACCGATTGATGGCGGCGCATGGCCACATGCCTTTGCCTCCTTATATTGAGCGCCAGCAAAAAACCGCCTCTGATACCGACCGTGCTCAGGATGCACAACGCTACCAAACCGTGTTTGCCAAACACCCCGGTTCGGCTGCAGCGCCCACGGCGGCTTTGCATTTCGACGAAGCTTTGATGCAGCGTTTAACCGCGCTTGGCGTGCAACACGCCAGCGTCACCTTGCACGTGGGGGCAGGCACTTTTTCGCCGGTGAAAACCGAAGACCTGAGCGCTCACCGCATGCACAGCGAGTGGTACCACATGCCAGCGTCAACGGTGAAAGCCATCGCCGACTGCCGCGAGCGCGGTGGACGCGTGGTGGCCGTCGGCACAACCAGTGTGCGCACACTCGAATCCTGGGCGCAAACCGGGCTGTCACAGGGAGATACGCGCATCTTCATCACCCCGGGGTTTGATTTCAAAGTGGTGGATCTGCTGGTGACCAATTTCCATTTGCCTAAATCCACTTTGTTGATGCTGGTGGCAGCTTTCAGCGGCTTTGAACACATGCACCGCATTTACCAATACGCCATGGCTCAGAAATACCGATTCTTCAGTTACGGGGATGCGATGCTATTAAAAAAACTCAAGTCTTAGGAAAATACTTCACGCCCTTTAAGCCTTGATAGTCTGCGTCTTGTGTCCACAAAACAGCTTTATGCTCTAACGCAATGGCGTACATGGCGGCATCCGCCATGGCCAAGCCGTGTTTCAGCGACAACTGAGATGCGGCAATGGCGCGTTCGTCGTTGAGTTCAATCACTGGGGCGCGTCGCATCACCTCTAAACACATGTCGCGCAATTCAACTGGCAGTTTGCGCGACAACACTCGGTGCACTTCATACATATTGACACTGGGAACCAACAACTCACGGGTGTTTTCAATGACCGGTTTGAATTTGGGACCATTGGCTCCGGCTAAAAAAAACTCTATCCAACCGGATGCATCAACTATGTTCATTCGTAGTCCTTGTCAGGGTCCTTCGGCGGTTCGATGTCGCCCAAGTCATACCCCTTGAGGATGCC
>JALRAA010000364.1 GCA_023262645.1 Burkholderiaceae bacterium | reverse complement strand
GGTCTGCGTCGGCTCGGCGAGGCCGAGGTCACGCAGCTGGCCCAGCGACTCGAGGGCGAGCCACGGGTTGATCGCGCTCGCCCCGTACCCGATGAGGGTGGCGAAGTGGTGCACCTCGCGCGCACTGCCGGTTTCCACCACCAGCCCGGCGGTGGTGCGCAAGCCCTCTCGCACCAAGTGCTGATGGATCGCGGACAAAGCCAGCAAAGCAGGGATGGCCACCTGCTCACGGTTTGCACCGCGATCGGTGATGATCAGAATGTTGTGGCCGCTCTTGATGGCGTCCACACTGGCGGCGCACAGCGAGGCCAGCTTGGCCTCGACGCCTTCCTGGCCCCAGCTGTAGGGGTAGGTGATGTCCAGCGTGGCGCTCTTGAACTTGCCGTGGGTGTGGGCAGCGATGTTGCGCAGCTTGGCCATGTCCTGAAAATCAAGTACCGGTTGGCTGACCTCCAAGCGCATCGGTGGATTGACTTGGTTGATATCGAGCAAATTGGGTTTGGGGCCGACAAAACTCACCAGCGACATCACAATCGCTTCGCGGATCGGGTCGATGGGCGGGTTGGTCACTTGCGCAAACAACTGTTTGAAATAGTTGTAGAGCGATTTGTTTTTGTTAGACAACACTGCCAGAGGGCTGTCGTTGCCCATGGATCCCAAAGCTTCTTCGCCGTTGGCAGCCATCGGCGCCATGAGGAATTTGAAATCTTCTTGCGTGTATCCAAAGGCTTGTTGGCGGTCTAACAATGACAAATCGGCATGCTCAGGTGTGCCGACTGGGTGCTCTTCCACGTCGTCCAATCGGATGCGCAGGTTTTCAATCCATTGCTTGTAGGGTTTGTGGTTGGCCAAGCCCGCTTTGAGTTCTTCGTCATTGATCATGCGACCTTGTTCGAGGTCGATCAAAAACATCTTGCCCGGCTGCAAGCGCCATTTGCGGATGATTTTGCTTTCGGGCACCGGCAGCACGCCCGATTCAGAACCCATGATCACCAAATCGTCATCGGTGATGCAATAACGTGATGGGCGCAATCCGTTGCGGTCAAGTGTGGCGCCGATTTGGCGGCCATCGGTGAACACGATGGAAGCCGGGCCGTCCCAGGGTTCCATCATGGCCGCGTGGTATTCGTAAAAAGCCCGGCGACGCGGGTCCATGGTGCTGTGGTTTTCCCATGGCTCGGGAATCATCATCATCATGGCTTGGCTGATCGGATAACCCGCCATGGTCAGGAGTTCCAAGCAGTTGTCAAACGTGGCGGTGTCAGACTGATCGGCAAAACTGATCGGGTAGAGTTTTTTCAAATCCTCGCCCAACACGGCAGACGACATCACGCCTTCGCGGGCTTTCATCCAGTTGTAGTTGCCTTTGACGGTGTTGATCTCGCCGTTGTGCGCCACATAGCGGTACGGGTGAGCCAACGGCCATTCTGGGAATGTGTTGGTGGAGAAACGCTGGTGCACCAAACCCAAAGCGGATACGCAACGCTGATCTTGTAAATCGATGAAATAGGTTCCGACTTGGTCAGCCAATAACAAGCCTTTGTAAATCACGGTGCGGCTGGACATGCTGGGCACGTAATATTCTTTGCCGTGCTTTAAGTTGAGATGAGAAATCGCCGCACTGGCGGTTTTGCGAATCACATACAGCTTGCGCTCCAAGGCATCTTGCACGATGACATCGTTGCCGCGCCCAATGAATACTTGCCGAATCAATGGCTCTTTGGCACGCACGGTTGGCGACATGGGCATGTCTTTGTTCACCGGCACGTCGCGCCAGCCCAGCAGCACCTGTCCTTCGGCGCGAATGGCACG
>JALRAA010000363.1 GCA_023262645.1 Burkholderiaceae bacterium | reverse complement strand
AGATGCCACCGGGGAAGCCGGAATGACGGTAGTACTTCTTGTTCAGCTCTTTCGTGCCAGTGACACGGATCTTGGAGGCGTTGATGACGACAATGAAGTCGCCGGTATCGACGTGAGGCGTGTAAATGGCCTTGTGCTTGCCGCGCAAACGGAGTGCTGCTTCGCTGGCAACACGTCCGAGCACCTTGTCGGTGGCGTCAATCACAAACCACTCGTGCGTCACGTCAGCGGGTTTTGCGCTGAACGTTTTGGTCATGAGTTTTCTCTTTAAAAGAAGGTTTGTTGGATCCTTTTCCACGGTCGGTGTTCTTCTGCTGAGAACCTCTTAGGTGGGGGTGAAAACTGCGCCGCGGGACCTTGTTCGCTGCGAAGCCTTCCATTCTATGCCAGTTTGTGGGTGGTTTTGCAAACCCAAGCGGGCGAGTTACCATGGGCCATGTTCAGTTATCGCCACAGCTTTCACGCGGGCAACCATGCCGATGTGCTCAAACACTCGATTTTGGTTGCGGTTATGAAGCATTTAGCACTCAAAGAGGTGGGTTTCACCGCCATCGACACCCATGCCGGGGCCGGTGTGTACCGGCTTGACGGCAACGACGCGAGACAAAGTGGCGAGGCGCAAGAAGGTTTATTGGCGCTTATGCGCAACAAATCCAAACTGGCCGGGCCGATGGCGGATTTGCTGCTGGACTACCGCCGGGTGTTGGACCATTTCAATCCCTCGGGCGGTTTGCTGAACTACCCGGGCTCGCCATTCATCGCCCAGCATCTGCTGCGTGAACAAGACAAACTCAAACTTTTCGAAATGCACCCGACCGACATTCGCAGTCTGCAAACCCAGGTGGACGCCTTGAAAGCTGGCCGACAAGTCATGGTCATGCATGAAGACGGGTTCAACGGTCTGCCCAAATTTCTGCCGCCACCGACGCGACGCGGGCTGGTGTTCATCGATCCCAGCTATGAAATCAAGCTGGATTACGAACGCGTGGTGGTGGCCGTCTCGATCGGACTCAAGCGCTTTGCCACAGGCACTTATGTGGTGTGGTACCCGATCATTCCGCGTCCGCAGGCGCACAGTTTGCCGCGCCACCTGACCAATTTGGCGCGCCAAGCAGACAAGCCGTGGTTACATGCCACCTTGCGCATACGCACCGGCGCACGCGATGGGGTTAAAGCGGGTGAATCTCTCAAACCGATAGGCTTGGTTGACAGCGGTGTGATTGTGATCAACCCACCGTTCACACTTTACGAACAGTTACAACAAGCCCTGCCGCAAATGGTGCAACTCATGGGACAAGACCATTTGGCAGGGTTTCAGTTGACGCAGGGCTAAGCCAGTCCCAAGTTTTTGCAAATGGCGGTGACTGCCGCCGACTGGTTCATTGTGTAGAAATGCAATCCTGGGGCGCCACCATTGCGCAGTTGCTCGCACAAATCGCTGACCACTTCTAAGCCAAATGCTTTGATGGATGCAGTATCGTCGCCGAAGGATTGCAAGCGCAGACGAATCCAGCGTGGAATTTCTGCGCCGCAGGCATCGGAGAAACGCATCAACTGCGAAGAACTGGTGATCGGCATGATGCCCGGCACCACCGGCACATCCGCACCCAAATGGTAGGCGTCATCGACAAAACGAAAATAGGCGTCGCTGTTGAAAAAGTACTGCGTGATGGCGGAGTTGGCGCCAGCCTTGACCTTGGTGACAAACGCTTCTACGTCGGCCTTGGGGGACTTGGCCTGGGGGTGCACTTCGGGATAACAACCCACTTCGATATGGAAATGGTCCCCCGACTCTTGCCGAATGCATTCGACCAATTCGCTG
>JALRAA010000362.1 GCA_023262645.1 Burkholderiaceae bacterium | reverse complement strand
GCCTGCGTGGTGCAGGTGAGGACTGGCCATGTCGGTGTGCACCAACACGGTAATGATGAAGCCCGCAAACGTGGACTGCGACAAGGCTTCGGCAAAGACCAAGTTGGCCATGGCATCGGCACCGCCGCCGCCCAGCTCGGGGTCGTACATCAAGCCGAGCAAGCCGGCTTGGCCCATTTTGCGCAGCACTTCGCGCGGCACCTTGCCTTCGTCCTCCCAAGCTTGTGCAAAAGGCTCGACTTCGCGTGCGATGAACTTGGCCACTTGATCGCGCAGCAGGGTGTGCTCGGGCGTGGTGTAAATGTTGTCAAAGGTGTAGGTCATGCTGTGCTTTCTCAATACGATGCTTGCCAAAACATCACATGCGGAAAATACCGAACTTCGTGTCTTCGATGGGGGCGTTCAAGGACGCCGACAAACCCAGTGCCAGCACACGGCGTGTGTCGGCCGGATCGATCACGCCGTCGTCCCACAAACGCGCACTGGCGTAATAAGGGTGGGACTGGTGCGCGAACTGGTCTAACATGGGTTGCTTGAATTTGGCTTCTTCATCGGCACTCCAACTGCCGCCTTTGGCTTCGATGCCGTCTCTGCGCACCGTGGCCAGCACACTGGCGGCTTGCTCGCCGCCCATCACACATATGCGCGCATTCGGCCACATCCACAAAAACCGAGGATTGAATGCACGGCCGCACATGCCGTAGTTACCAGCGCCGTAACTGCCGCCGATGATGATGGTGAATTTAGGCACTTGCGCGGTAGCCACCGCGGTGACCATCTTTGCGCCATGGCGGGCAATGCCTTCGTTCTCGTACTTGCGGCCCACCATGAAACCGGTGATGTTTTGCAAAAACACCAGCGGGATTTTTCTTTGACAACACAGTTCAATGAAATGCGCACCCTTTTGTGCAGACTCGGAAAACAGCACGCCATTGTTGGCCACGATGCCCACCGGCATGCCTTCGATATGGGCAAAGCCACACACCAGTGTGCTGCCAAAACGGGGCTTGAATTCATGCAACTCTGAGCCGTCCACCACACGCGCAATGATGTCGCGCACGTCATACGGCTTGCGCGTGTCCACCGGAATGACGCCATACATTTCTTGGGGGTCATACAAAGGCGGACGGGCGGGGATCACCGCGGCATGCAAGGTTTTTCGGTGGTTCAAACGCGCCACCGCTTCTCGCGCCAGCGCCAACGCATGGGCGTCGTTGTCGGCCAAATGGTCGGCTACCCCAGACAAACGGGTGTGCACATCGCCGCCACCCAAGTCTTCCGCGCTGACGATTTCGCCAATCGCCGCTTTGACCAAAGGCGGCCCACCCAAAAAGATGGTGCCTTGGTTTTTCACAATGATGGTTTCATCACTCATCGCCGGCACATAGGCGCCACCCGCGGTGCAACTGCCCATGACCACCGCGATTTGCGCAATGCCTTGCGCGCTCATATTGGCTTGGTTGTAAAAAATCCGACCAAAGTGGTCGCGGTCAGGAAACACATCGTCTTGGTTGGGCAAATTGGCACCGCCCGAGTCCACCAAATAAATGCATGGCAAGCGGTTTTGCATGGCTATTTCTTGCGCACGCAAATGCTTTTTCACGGTCATCGGATAGTAGGTGCCACCTTTGACTGTGGCGTCGTTGCAGACGATCACACAGTCGACACCACTGACCCGCCCAATGCCTGCGATCACCCCCGCCCCTGGGGCGTCGCCGTTGTACATGCCGTGCGCCGCCAATGGGCTGAATTCTAAAAATGGGGTGCCTTCGTCCAGCAGTAACGCCACCCTGTCGCGTGGCGGCAATTTGCCGCGCGCCATGTGTT
>JALRAA010000361.1 GCA_023262645.1 Burkholderiaceae bacterium | reverse complement strand
CGTGGCTGCGTGCAACGACGAAACAGCGCTGGCGTTGTTACAAAGCTTTACCCGCGTCGGTGTTTTGTGCGCTTTGCGCGAAGGTCGCTGGGGTGTGCAAGGCTTTAACCAACAATTGCAACAAGCTTTGGGGTTCACAGACCAGACCTGGTTTATCGGTCGCCCCGTGATGGCCCGGCGCAATGACTATGCCCTGGGCATCATGAACGGCGACTTGGGGCTGTGCTTGCCCCGCAAGGTAGACGGGGCCATTCGGCTGCGTGTGGCCTTTGCCGACGCCCATGGTGGGGTGCGTTGGCAAGTGCCGGGACGGCTAGACGATGTGGACACGGTATTTGCCATGACGGTTCACCAGTCGCAAGGCTCAGAGTTCGAACAAGTGCTGTTGGTACTGCCTGACAAGCCCGTCCCCCTGCTGACCCGCGAGCTGATTTACACCGGCATGACACGCGCCAAAAAGCGATTGTGCGTTTGGGCACCTGCGCCAGAACTGCTGATGCAAGCGGTGGAAAAACAAGTTCAGCGCAGTGGCGGGTTGGACTGAGCCAAGCGCTTTTTCTTCGATGGCAAAATGCGGGCATGAACCCCATCAGTTGTTTGAAATGGATCTCTGCCCTGTGGCTGCTGTGCTTGCCTTGGATGGCCATCGCCGAATGGGAAAAAATTGACGAAAACTATCTGGCCGTGGTTTACATTGACCCGGACAAAATCCGCGCCAGCAGTGTGTTTCCCCAAGCATGGCATTTGATCGATTTGAACGACAAATCCAAAGCCGGTGTCAAATCGCGGCTTGCCCTGATGGAATACGACTGCCAAGAACGAAGACGCCGCACCCTGGCATTTGCCTCCAAATCCGAAGCGATGGGCGAAGGCAAAACCTTATTCACCAGCACCCAATCCACCCCTTGGAAACCTGTCAGCGGCGACACCGTGGCAGAAAAAGTCATCGTCATGTTGTGTGGACATGCCTCCCACGCGAAAAAACACGGCAAAGGCAAAGATGAGAAATCTGCCCCCGCCCAAGACGCGCACGGTGATGGTCACGGCGCACCACCGGCCCCCAAAGCCGAAGCCAAGCCCAGCCACTGACCTTATCTTTCTCCTTCTTCAGGAAAACTATGCAAGTCACCAAACACACCGACCATTTCGCCACTGCACCGCAATTGGCACCCGAGCACATGGCAGCGTTGGCACAACATGGTTTTCACACGGTGATCAACAACCGACCCGACATGGAGGGTGGGCCTGATCAACCGACATCGGCGCAAATGCAGGCGGCGGCTGAGGCGGCAGGTTTGGTTTACCACTATCTGCCGGTGATCAGTGGCGCGGTGACGCCAGAGCAGGTAGTCAGTATGGCTGAGTTGGTCAACAACGCGCCTGGGCCGGTGTTGGCGTTTTGTCGCAGTGGTGCACGGTCTACGCAGCTTTGGATGATGGGTCAGAACTAGTTGTTGCTGTCTCGCTTTTTTGTGCTCATGTAAGGTGCTCGCGCCATGCTGGTTTTTGCGCTGATGTAAGGTACTCACGCCATGCTGGTTTTTTTGCTCTAAACAGTAAGAGATTCACGCCATGCTGGTTTTTGCGCTGATGTAAGGTGCTCGCGCCATGCCGGCTCGGTCGCCGCTCACTGCAGCAAGCTGCAATGCTCGCGTCGGCCCGACCGCCATGTCGGTCATCCGCTCGTACTGTTTCACTCAAGCAAAGCAGTCACGAACACCTTGGTTGTATGCGCAGCAACTTCATCACGACAGGCCATTGGTGCGATAAGTTTCACGCTATCCAAGCAATCACGAACACCTTGGTTGTATGCTTACCAAAAACATCCA
>JALRAA010000360.1 GCA_023262645.1 Burkholderiaceae bacterium | reverse complement strand
TCATGCTTTGTTGCGAATGGCGAGGCGCATCCGGATCGGTCTTGCCCATCACTATATACACCGCGCACCGAGGGTCACCAGCGCCAGAAGACCACCATTTGCGCCCATTGATCACATAGTGGTCACCATCGCGCTTGATGGAGCATTGGATATTGGTGGCATCGGAAGACGCCACATCGGGTTCGGTCATTAAAAATGCAGAACGGATGTCACCGCGAAGCAAAGGTTCGAGCCATTGGTCTTTGAGAGCTTCGCTGGCATAGCGCTCAAAGGTTTCCATGTTGCCAGTGTCCGGGGCAGAGCAATTGAACACCTCGGCTGCAAATGGCACGCGACCCATGATTTCGCACAGTGGTGCGTATTCCAAATTGCTCAGCCCTTCAGGTGCCCGTTTGCTGTGGGGCAAAAATAAATTCCACAGACCCGCTTTGCGGGCGAGGGGTTTGAGTTCTTCCACAATTTTGGTGGGAATCCAAGGGTTTCCCGCTGCGCGGTTGTCTGCAATTTCTTGGTAGAACCGTTTTTCATTCGGGTAAATGTGCTCATCCATGAAGGCAATCAATCGCGCCTGCAGGGTTTTGACCTTGTCGGTGTAATCAAAATTCATAAGGGGTCTCCGTTCTGTAAAAGGTCAATGAAAAAAATCAGTGTCGTTGGGCAAACAACCATGCGAGTTCAGCCATGGGACGTGCGCCAGCGCCGGAAGCTTTGGCCTGTGCACTGGAAGCGGTGCCGTCCTCCACCCGTTTGGCTATGCCTTGCAAAATGGCTGCAATGCGGAACATGTTGTAGGCCAAATAGAAATTCCAGTCTTTTTTCAGCGCTTGCAAGCTGGTGATGCCGCTTCGTTGGCAATACAACTCAATGTACTCGTCTTCCAGGGGGATGCCCAAAGCGGCATGGTCTAAGCCACCGATACCGCGAAAGCTTCCGGGCGGGATATGCCATGACATGCAGTGGTAACTGAAGTCTGCCAAAGGGTGACCCAAGGTGGACAACTCCCAATCGAGCACCGCCAAAATGCGCGGCTCATCTGGGTGAAAAATCATGTTGTCGAGACGGAAGTCGCCATGCACGATGCAAGTCAAATCTGCCCGCGCACTGTCGGGCATGTGTGCGGGCAGCCATTCCATCAACTTGTCCATTTCGTCAATCGGCTGGGTGACAGAGGCGCGGTATTGTTTGCTCCAGCGGCCGATTTGTCTGTCAAAGTAATTGCCGGGCTTGCCGAAATGTTCCAAACCTTGGGCTTTGTGGTCTACCGCATGCAAAGCGGCGATGACACGGTTCATTTCAAGGTAGATGTCGCGGCGCTGCTCACGCGTCATGTCGGGCAATGCTTGGTCCCAAAGCACCCGCCCTTGAACGAATTCCATGACATAAAAGGCGCGGCCAATGACGGATTCGTCCTCGCACAGCACGTGCATGTGTGCCACAGGCACTGCTGTGCCACTCAAGCCGCGCATGACAGCAAATTCACGTTCAATCGCATGAGCGGACGGCAGCAATTTGGCCACGGGACCAGGCTTGGCGCGCATGACATAACTTTTGCTGGGCGTGACCAATTTGTAAGTGGGGTTGGATTGCCCGCCTACAGCTTCAATCCAAAGACATGCAATTCGCTGCCCAATTAGGCTATCGCATCAAATTGCTAGGTATAGCCAAGCGCACACAACAGGGTGTCGAAGTTCGGGTGCATCCGTGTTTGATTTCTGAACGTTCTTTGATTGCCAATGTTGAAGGCGCTATGAATGCGGTGATGGTTCATTCCGACGCATTGGGCACGAGTATGTATTACGGCAAAGGTGCGGGCGGTGAGCCCACGGCGAGCGCTGTGAT
>JALRAA010000035.1 GCA_023262645.1 Burkholderiaceae bacterium | reverse complement strand
GCAGCACCTTGGTTTTGCTCGCCACCAGTTGCATGAGTGCACCAGGGTTCTTGGCGTCGTATTTGGCCTGGCAGTCAACATGTGCAAATGCAGATGCGCATTCGATGATGGATTTGTTGACGGCTGATAAACCGTTGTAGGCTTTTTCATTGATGAAAAAGTCGAGCTCTGGGCCACCTTCCCACCAACCTGGGTAGTAATAAAAAGGCGCAACCTTGTTGAAGCCCAATTTTTGATCGTCGTAAGGTCCGATCCATTCGGCAGCGTCAATCGTGCCTTTTTCAAGTGCTTGGTAGATTTCTCCGCCGGGAATGTTTTGCGGCACACCGCCCATGCGCTCAATCACTTTGCCTGCAAAACCACCGATGCGGAATTTCAAACCTTTGATGTCAGCGACGGATTTGACTTCCTTGCGAAACCAGCCGCCCATTTGTGCGCCTGTGTTGCCGCCCGGGAAGTTGACGATGTTGTATTGCTTGTAGAACTCGCGCATGAGTTTCAAGCCATTGCCCTGGAACATCCAAGAAGTCATTTGGCGGCTGTTGAGTCCAAACGGCACTGCGCAACCCAATGCAAATGTTTCGTCTTTGCCGAAGAAGTAATAAGGCGATGTGTGCGCCATTTCAACGGTGGCGTTTTGTACACCGTCGACCACACCAAAGGGAGGCATGAGTTCGCCAGCCGCATGCACAGAAATAACGAATTTGCCACCGCTTAATTCGCTCACTTTTTTGGCGAAGGTTTCAGCCGCGCCGTAAATGGTGTCGAGTGATTTGGGAAAGCTAGAAGCCAGACGCCAGCGAATGGCTTCTTGGGCATGCACCGCCGGTGCCATGCCAGCGCCAATCACCCCTGCAATGCCTGCATTTTTGAGTGCGGAACGACGATCCATGAATGAACTCCAATCCAGTTAAGTTAAGCCGAAAATTTTATCAGCCAACCAGTTTGAGATTGCCAGAGTTTGTTTTGTCATCCGCGCTGAGTACATGGTTAAAGCGGCCACGCACAGAAGCCGCGATACCTGCTGCATCCAAACCCAGTGCAGACAATATTTTGGCGGGGTCGCCGTGGTCGGTAAACACATCTGGAACCCCGAGTCGCAGTACCGGCAAATAAATTTGTGCGTCTTGCAACGTCTCGAGCACCGCAGAACCGGCACCGCCCATGAGAGCGCCCTCTTCAATGGTCACCAACGCCTGGTGGCTGGCTGCGATTTGCATCACCAACTCGGTGTCCAGCGGTTTGGCCCAGCGCATGTTGACCACGGTGGCATTCAAGGCATTGGCCGCTTCAATGGCTGGGTAAAGCAATGTGCCAAACGCCAATATCGCGACCGACTGACCTTGCCTGCGAATTTCGCCTTTGCCAAACGGCAAAGCAGGAAGTCCTGCAGCTTGCGCTGTGCCCGCACCTGCCCCACGGGGATACCGAACGGCCACGGTATGGTCTTGTGCATGTGCAGTGGTCAGCAACAGTCGGCATTCGTTTTCGTCAGCGGGGCAAGCAATGCTCACCTGCGGCACGCAACGCAAAAACGGGATGTCATACACACCCGCATGCGTAGGGCCATCGGCACCCACAATGCCAGCACGGTCTAGCGCCAGCACCATGGGCAATTTTTGCAACGCCACGTCATGGATCAACTGGTCATAAGCGCGTTGCAAAAACGTGGAGTAAATGGCCACCACGGGTTTGAGCCCTTCGCAAGCCAGACCCGCTGCGAAGGTGAGTGCGTGTTGTTCGGCAATACCCACGTCGTGGTAACGCTCGGGAAAACGCTGGTGGAACTCGACCATGCCCGAGCCTTCGCGCATGGCGGGTGTGATGGCGACCAAGCGCGGATCATGTTCGGCCATGTCGCACAACCACCGACCGAACACTTGGCTGAAGGTTTGTTTAGGCGCGGTGGTGGGTGGCACGATGCCCACCTTGGGATCAAATTTGCCTGGCCCGTGGTAAGTGATCGGATCGGCCTCGGCGAGTTTGTAGCCTTGGCCTTTGCGGGTAACCACATGCAAAAACTGCGGCCCGCTCAATTGTTTGATGTTTTGCAGTGTGGGGATCAGGGCTTCCAAATCGTGACCGTCAATCGGACCGATGTAGTTGAAGCCGAATTTTTCAAACAACGTGGCGGGCAATATCAAGCCCTTGGTCTGGTGTTCCAAGCGTTTGGCAAGCTCAAACAAGGGCGGGGCATTTTTCAAGACTTGGCGACCCACTTCTTTGGCAGCGGTATAAAAACGCCCGCTCATCAATTGCGCCAAATAGCGGTTGAGCGCGCCCACTGGCGGGCTGATGGACATGTCGTTGTCGTTGAGGATGACCAACATATTGCAGTCGGCCACGCCTGCGTTGTTCATGGCTTCGAACGCCATGCCAGCGGTCATGGCACCGTCGCCGATGATGGCCACGCTGTGGCGTTGCTCGCCTTTTTGTTTGGCTGCCAAGGCCATGCCCAGCGCAGCAGAAATACTGGTGGAGGAATGCGCAGTGCCGAAAGCGTCGTATTCGCTTTCATCGCGTTTGGGAAAACCTGCCACACCACCCAACTGGCGCAACGTGCCCATGCGGTCACGGCGACCGGTCAAAATTTTGTGCGGATAGGTTTGGTGACCCACATCCCAGACCAAGCGGTCGTGCGGTGTGTTGAACACATAGTGCAAAGCCACGGTCAATTCGACCGTGCCCAAGTTTGAGCTGAAATGGCCACCGGTTTTGCCAACCGTCTCGATCAAAAAGCTGCGCAATTCATTGGCCAGCGCAGGCAATTGCTGAGGTGACAGTTGCCGCACATCCGCAGGCGTTTGGATACTGTCTAACAATGGGGTCATGAGGCCTTCTCCTGCGGGTTTTGCCAATCGGCAATCGGCACGTTCCGCTTTAGCTTAGATGTGTCAACTGAAGTTGACAATAAGGGGTTTACCCCGATGAGCTTACCACCCGACAGTCGGTGTTAGAGCCGACCTGAATTGAAAAACCCCTGGGGTTTGACACCCCAGGGGTTTGGGTAAAGCACTGAGAGTCTCTGCTTGCAATCAGCCTTTTTTGGCGTAAGCGCTGCACCAGCCTGCTGCTGCAACGTTTTTGCCTGCGAACAAAGGACAGCCGCCTGCTTTGTCACCGGCTTTGCCTTGGAACAAAGCGCAATTGCCGCAATTTTGCTCAGCCTTGTGGGCTGCGTATTTTTTGCCGTCCACTTTGCTGGAATCTGCTTTGTAACCCAGGGCGGCGGCCTGTCCGTCTTTTTCGTCCACCATGGCTTGGGCAAACACTTGGCCACCGGCCAATAAAGCGGCGGCGCCTACACCGAGTTGAACTGCGAATTCGCGACGAGTTGTCATATATATCTCCGATGATTGAAAGGCCCCGAGCGGGGAGTTACCCTAGTATTCTTGCTTACACGAGGGTATGTTTATTCAACGGCCCGCAGATACCCTAGGTTGACGCTCAAGTAAAGCGGCAGCTAATTAGGTAAAGGGGCCGTTGAGCGAAATGGTGGCGAGGTTGAGCAAACCAGCCGTGGTGACCCACATCCCATAGGGCACGATCAGCCAAGCGGCCAGTCGATGACGCGGATAAATGAACACTATCAATATAAATATGCTCTGCCATAAAAACAAAAGCTCTACCAAAGACCAATCTGGGCGGTGCCATTTGAAATAGATGACGCTCCAAAACACATTGCAAAACGCGTTCAGCGCCCACAGGCCCACCCATTGCCAACGCTCCTTGCCGCTGCGACAGGCATGCCAACCCAGCCACGCGCTGATGGCGCACAGGCTGAAGATCACCGACCAAATCAGCCCAAAGGCGGCATCTGGCGGTTTCCAAGGGGGTTGCTTGAGTTGGAAATACCAATCGTCGAGCACGGTGAAAAACGATCCGATACCCGCCACCGCGAAACTGACCACAAAGGCGAGCAGCAAACCACGCCAATGGCGTTTGACGCTGGGCGAAGCCGGCTCATCGCGCACAACCGCTTGCGCCGAGCCGACGGATTCAGAAGCATTCATCGTATTTTCCAATTCCAAGGGTTTTCCCTAGTTATAAATTCTTCAGGACATTTTGTAATGTCAATCTGAATTGACACTTTACCAACGACCTGATTCTTCGCCACAAAAACCGCGCATGGCACTCACTTCCTCAGCGAGCAGTTCTGTCAAAGTGGTCATCTTGACCATGGACACGCACCTCAATAGCGCAGCCATCAAGGCGCGCAATGCACTGGTGCGACAGGTTCCCAACCTGAGTTTCGCCATCCATTCCGCCTCTGAATATTCTGCCGATGCGCAAAAACTCGCACGGTGCCAAGGGGACATTGCCAGCGCCGACATCATCATCGTGAGCATGCTGTTTTTGGAAGACCACTTTCAGCCGATTTTGCCCGACTTGCAAGCGCGGCGAGACCATTGCACCGCCATGGTCTGCATCATGTCGGCGGCTGAGGTGGTCAAACTCACCCGCATGGGCAAGCTCGACATGGGCAAACCCAGCACCGGTCCGATGGCGTTTTTGAAAAAATTGCGTGGCAGCAAACCGCAAGCCGGCCAAGACGCCTCTGCCGGCGCCCGGCAAATGAAGATGCTGCGTCGCTTGCCCCAAATTTTGCGATTTGTCCCCGGCACAGCGCAAGACCTGCGCGCTTATTTCCTCACCTTGCAATATTGGCTGGGCGGTTCGCAAGAGAACATCCACAACCTGGTGCTGTATTTGGTGGATCGCTATGCCAAGCAGGCCTTGCCCGATAAATCTGCCGCGTTGAAAGTGTCCTCCCCCGCCGAGTACCCCGAGGTCGGGGTCTACCACCCTCGCATGCAACCGCGTTTGCATGCCGACTTGGCGCAGTTGCCACAAATCGTCAAACCGCAAGCCGCCAAAGGGCGCGTGGGCGTGTTGTTGTTGCGTTCTTATTTGATTGCCAGCAACACCCAGCATTACGACGCGGTCATCGCTGCGCTGGAAGTGCAAGGCTTGCAGGTTGTGCCCGTGTTCGCCACGGGGCTGGATTCACGCCCGGCCATCGAAGCGTTTTTTATCGAAGACGGTCAATGCACCGTAGACGCAGTCATATCGCTCACCGGTTTTTCATTGGTCGGCGGGCCCGCATACAACGACGCGCATGCCGCCGAAGAAATTTTGGGTCGTCTTGATGTGCCTTACATCGCTGCGCATCCGGTGGAATTCCAAACGCTGGACCAATGGGGCGGCTCCAGCCGTGGACTGTTGCCGGTCGAGTCCACCATCATGATTGCCATTCCCGAACTCGATGGGTCGGTGGTGCCCATGGTTTATGGCGGTCGCCCCGGCGCCGACGGCGTGACCTGTACCGGTTGCCACCAGCGCTGCACCTTCACCAAAGACCATCACCAAGAAGACATGTTCACTTGCACCGAGCGCACCGCGATGCTCGCGATGCGGGTGGCGAAGTTGGTGGCTTTGCGGCGCAGCGAACGCGCACAACGGCGCGTGGCCATGGTCATCTTCAACTTTCCGCCCAATGCAGGCAACACCGGCACCGCGGCTTATCTGGCGGTGTTTGAGTCGCTCTACAACACCATGAAAGCGATGAAAGCGCAAGGCTACAGCGTGGATTTGCCAGCGTCTTGCGAAGCCCTTGAGCAAAGCATCTTGGAAGGCAACCGCATGCAATACGGTGCGGATGCGAATGTGCACACGCTTATTTCTGCCGAAGACCATGTGCGACGCGAGCGCTATTTGGCCGATATCGAAGCGCATTGGGGCCCTGCGCCCGGCAAACTGTTGTCCAACGGCGAGTCCATTTTTGTGCTGGGCCATCAATTTGGCAACCTGCTGGTCACGGTGCAACCGGCTTTCGGCCATGAGGGCGACCCGATGCGCTTGTTGTTCGAAGGCGGGTTTGCGCCGACGCATGCGTTCTCTGCGTTTTATCGCTATTTGCGTGAGGACTTTGCCGCGCATGCGGTATTGCATTTCGGGACACACGGTTCGCTGGAATTCATGCCGGGCAAACAAACCGGATTGGCGGGCAGTTGCTGGCCCGACCGCTTGATTGACGATTTGCCAAATTTTTATTTGTATGCCGCCAACAACCCTTCCGAGGGTGCGATCGCCAAACGCCGAGGCGGCGCCACGTTGATCAGCTATTTGTCGCCCACTGTGGAAGAAGCCGGTTTGTACACCGGTTTGATCGACCTCAAAGCGTCTATCGACCGCTGGCGCAACCTCAGCCCTGCCGAAATGGGCGACATGGGCAGTTTGGCTGAATTGATCCAAGCCCAAGCGGCCGCCATAGACCTCGCGCCCGCAGAACCGGTTTGGAAGCTTGACGGCGCGGTTAAAGCAGTGGCGCAAGTGCACCAAGCCATTGATCGACTCTCCGGGCAGATTCTCGAACTGGAATACACCTTGATTCCACACGGCCTGCATGTGGTGGGCAAGCCTTATGCGCGTGAGCAATACCTGAACATGTTGGGCGCCATGGCAGAAAGCCATGCGTTGGGCGACTTGGCGCCGCAAGCCATTGCCGCCATTGTTGACGGCAGCAGTGCTGCACAAGCGGCCGAATTGAGTGGCCTGCCCGCATCGCCAGAGCGCGACAAACTTTTCGACACCTTGACCAGCACCTACACGCTGATGGGCAAGAACAGCGAAATCGAAGGCCTGCTCAACGCACTGGATGGCCGCTACATTCACCCGGCTCCCGGTGGTGACTTGATTCGCACCCCCGAAGTGCTGCCCACCGGACGCAATTTGCATGGCTTTGACCCGTTTCGCATTCCCAGCGCTTTCGCGGTGCAAGACGGCGCTCGCCAAGCCGACAAATTGATCACCCGCTTCATGGAAGACGGCAACCCGCTGCCCGAATCGATCGCCATCGTGCTGTGGGGCAGTGACAATTTGAAATCAGAAGGCAGTCAAATTGGTCAGGCGCTGCGTTTGCTGGGTGCGAAACCTCGTTTTGACAGCTATGGCCGCTTGGTCGGCGCACAGTTGATTCCTCTGGCCGAGTTGGGTCGCCCACGTATCGACGTGGTGGTGACCCTGTCTGGCATCTTCCGCGACCTGTTGCCGCTGCAAATCAAAATGCTCGCGCAAGCTGCGTTGTTGGCCGCGCAAGCCGACGAATCGCCCGACGACAATTTCATCCGCAAACACGCATTGGCTTACCAACAAGAACACCAATGCGACATACAAACCGCCGCATTGCGTGTGTTTGGCAATACCGACGGCACCTACGGGGCCAACGTCAACCATTTGGTCGACAACGGTTGCTGGGACAACGAAGACGAATTGGCCAACGCCTACACCTCGCGCAAAGGGTTTGCGTTTGGCGTGAGCGGTCAACCGGTGTCGCACCCCGGCTTGCTCAAAAGCGCCTTGGCCGATGTGCAACTCACCTACCAAAACCTGGAGTCGGTCGAACTCGGTGTCACCACCGTGGACAACTATTTCGACACACTCGGCGGCATCACCCGCGCGGTACGCCAAGCCAAAGGCGGCAGCGACAACACGCCGGTCTACATCGGCGACCAGACCCGTGGCGAGGGCACGGTGCGCTCGCTGCGCGAGCAGGTGGCACTGGAAACCCGCACCCGCATGCTCAACCCCAAGTGGTACGAAGGCATGTTGGAACACGGCTACGAAGGTGTGCGGCAAATTGAAGTGCACATCACCAACACCATGGGTTGGTCAGCCACCACGGGGCAGGTGCAACCTTGGGTCTACAAACAACTGTCTGAAACCTTTGTGCTCAACCCGGAAATGCGCGAGCGGTTGGCCAAACTCAATCCCACCGCATCGGCCCGTTTGGCGAACCGTTTGATCGAAGCCTCCGCGCGTTCATACTGGACCCCAGACGCCGATACATTGCGGCAACTGCAACAAGCCAGTGATGAACTCGAAGACCGTTTGGAAGGGGTGTACGAACCTGCCTCGAACTGATGGTCGCCTGACTTTTTCCTTGATTCAGCATGGCGACCGGTTTGCTGTGCGCCTTTCGTAAGATCGCCCCATGGCTATTCCCTTTCCCTTCTCCGCCATCGTCGGCCAGGACGAGATGAAACTGGCGATCCAAATCGTCGCTGTCGACCCCAAAGTGGGCGGCGTGCTCGCACTGGGCGACAGAGGCACCGGCAAGTCCACCGCGGTGCGGGCATTGGCAGACTTGCTCCCCCCGATTCACGTGGTCAAAGGTTGTGCCTATGGCTGCGACCCGCAAAGCCATTTGGCGAATTGCCCCGACTGCAGTCGCTTGAAAGCGGGCAGCAAAATCGCCACCGAAAGCAAACCTGTGCCGGTCATCGACTTGCCCTTGGGCGCCACCGAAGACCGCGTGGTGGGCGCACTGGATTTGGAGCAAGCACTCAGCCAAGGCATCAAAGCGTTTTCTCCCGGACTGCTGGCCCAAGCCAACCGCGGTTTTTTGTACATCGATGAAGTCAATTTGCTGGAAGACCATTTGGTCGATTTGCTGATCGATGTCGCCGCCTCCGGCGAAAACGTGGTGGAACGCGAAGGCTTGAGCATTCGCCATCCTGCGCGTTTTGTGCTGGTTGGCAGCGGTAACCCCGAAGAAGGCGAACTGCGCCCGCAGTTGCTCGACCGTTTTGGTCTGTCGGTGGAAGTGCGCACACCCCAAGACTTGGACCAGCGCGTGCTGGTGATCAAGCGCCGCGATGCTTTTGAGCGCGACCCGCAAGCGTTTCGCGACAGCTGTGCCGCGGACAACGAGGCGTTGCGCAAACACATTGTCAAAGCACGCAAAGGCCTGGAAAAAGTACACACTGGCGACGACTTGCTGCGCACCTGCGCGCAGTTGTGCCAAAAGCTCGGTACCGATGGTTTGCGTGCCGAACTCACCTTGATGCGCGCCAGCCGCGCCTATGCCGCCCTGCAAGGCAAAAAATCGGTGACCACCGAACACCTCAGGCAGATTGCGCCCTTGGCCTTGCGCCACCGCTTGCGGCGCAATCCGCTGGACGACACCGGCTCGGGCACGCGTGTGCAACGTGCGCTTGAGGAGGTGCTGGGCGCGTGAACCTGGCATGGGACGACGCCCTGTGGGCCGCGGCTGCGCTCAGTGTCGACCCCTGCGGTTTGCGTGGCGTCTGGTTGCGTGCACCGCACGGACCGGTGCGTGACGAATGGTTGGCGCAACTCACCCGCTTGCATCCGGCATTGCGACGCGTTCCGGGCCATGCAGACAGCGAGCGGCTGTTGGGGGGTCTGGATCTGGGTGCCACCTTGCACGCCGGACGCGCCATCTACCAGCCTGGAGTGCTGACGCAGCCCAATCCCACTTTGTTGCTCTTGCCCATGGCAGA
>JALRAA010000359.1 GCA_023262645.1 Burkholderiaceae bacterium | reverse complement strand
TATCCAGGCCTTCACCCGCTGCTTCTACGCCGATCAGGCGAACATCGGTGTGGGGAATGTAGGGGTAAAAAATACCCATCGCATTCGAGCCGCCGCCCACACACGCCAATACGGCATCGGGTTGTCCGCCCAAATGCATGCCCGGCATTTGTGCAATGCATTCTTCGCCGATCACGCTTTGGAAATCGCGCACCATCATCGGGTAAGGATGCGGCCCGGCCACGGTGCCGATGATGTAGAACGTGTTTTCTACATTCGTCACCCAATCGCGCAAGGCTTCGTTGAGTGCGTCTTTCAAGGTGCGGCTGCCAGATTCGACCGGCACCACGGTGGCACCCAGCAGTTTCATGCGGTAGACATTCGGGCTTTGGCGTTTCACGTCTTCGCTGCCCATGTACACCACGCACTCCAAGCCATAGCGGGCGCAAATGGTGGCGGTGGCAACACCGTGTTGTCCGGCACCGGTTTCAGCAATCACGCGAGGCTTGCCCATGCGTTTGGCCAACATGGCTTGGCCGATGGTGTTGTTGATTTTGTGGGCGCCGGTGTGGTTGAGGTCTTCGCGTTTCAAGTAGATCTGCGCGCCACCCATTTCGCGGCTCATGCGAGCGGCATGGTAGATGGGGGAAGGGCGGCCGACAAAATGCGCCAGTTCAGATTTGAATTCGGCGATAAAGGCTGGGTCGTGTTGGTATTGGGCGTAGGCTTCTTTGAGTTCTTCGATCGCGTGCGTCAGGGTTTCGCTGACAAAGCTGCCACCGAATTGGCCAAAGTGCCCGCTGGCATCGGGTTGCTGGTAAATCGACATGTTGTGTTTCTGAAAAGGGGCAGCGACAAACTGCCAGAGAAGAATCAATCGGCGAGCGTGGTGTTGCGCACGGCCGCCACGAAAGCGCGGATTTTGTCGGGGTCTTTGATGCCTTTGGCGCTTTCGACGCCCGAGCTCACATCAACCGCCAATGACAAACCGCGCCGGTGCACGGCGCGAATGCCATCGGCCACGTTTGCAGGTGTGAGTCCACCAGACAAAACGAGGTGAGCATTGACGTTTGTTGGAAGCTGTGACCAATTGAAGCGGTGGCCGCTGCCGCCGTATGCATCAACCAAGGTGTCGAGCAACAGCGCGTTGGCGTGTTGGTAAAGAGAAGCGTAGTTTACGAGGTCAAACGGGGCGGCGCCCTCAGGGGTTTCCTGCGGGATGCGGGCGACCCGTATCCAACGTCTGCCCAGTGTTTGGGCGGTTTTTTCGCAGAATGCTGGGGTTTCATCGCCGTGAAATTGCAGCCAGGCACCGGGTACGCGTTCAGCGGCTTGGCGGATTTCTTCTTCGGTGGCGTTGACAAACAGCAGCACGGGCGTGACAAAAGCTGGCAAAAGGGCTGCCAATTCAGCCGCCCTCTTTGCGCTGACATAGCGCGGCGACGCGGGGTACAGCACAAAGCCGATCGCGTTGGCACCCGCGATCGCGGCGCTGACCACGTCTTGCTCGCGCGTGAGCCCGCAAATTTTGATGGGAATCTGGTTCATGGTGAATGGCCTGGCAGCCAATCATAAGAGGGCGGGTCTGCAGGCAAGCCCCAATGGGGATCGTAGACCGGCCCGACGAAATACAAACCCTCCGGCGCAAAGGTCGGGGCGGCAGCTTTGCGGTCGCGCGCTGCCAGCACCTCGGCCATCCATTCGGGCGGTTGGGCGCCTTGTCCAATGGCGACAAAGCAACCCATGATGTTGCGAATCATGTGGTGCAAAAAGGCATTGGCTTCAAATTCAAAGCGCCAGTAGGCATGGTCGCCGTGACCACCACCAGTTGAGATGTCGATTTTGCGCAAGGTTTTGATGGG
>JALRAA010000358.1 GCA_023262645.1 Burkholderiaceae bacterium | reverse complement strand
AATACTCGGCAATTCAACAACACATGGCATTCAATTGGTTTGTCAATGCAGCCACGCCGGGCGCAGACCGGCAACCGTGGGTGCTGGCAGCAGGCAGTTTGCCGCCGCAAGACTTGCCTTTGCGTGAAGACCTGCGCAGCCGGTTGGGTTGGGGCCATGTGTTTCAGTTGCATTTGCTGGACGATATTCAGCGCAAAGAAGTGTTGCTCACCCATGCGCAGGCTTTGGGCTTGCATTTGGGTACCGATTTGCTGGATTACTTGCTCAGCCGCTTCAGCCGTGACCTGGGCCATTTGATCAGCCTGCTGGAGCAACTCGACCATTACGCGCTGCAAACACAGCGGCCTTTGACCATTCCTTTGCTAAGAGCCATGCTCGATGAAACCTGAATTGCTTATGAAGCTTGCCCTGTTTGATTTAGACCATACCTTGTTGCCCTTGGATTCAGACCAGTCTTGGGGCGAATTCATGCTTTCGTTGGGCTGGGTGGATGAAGCCACGTTTCGCCAAAGAAACAACGCGTTTTACGCTGACTACCAGGCGGGCTGTTTGGACATCCACGAATATGTTCGTTTCACCACGCAATCTGTGCGTGAGCGCGGTTGGGAGGCCGCCCATGCCGCCCATTTGCAATTCATGGAGCGGGTGATTCAACCCGCGATCAAGCCGCAAGCCACGGCTTTGGTTGAGCAACACCGTGCACAAGGAGACACCTTGGTCATGGTGACAGCCACCAACGAATTTGTCACCGGACCGATCGCCAAAGCCTTTGGCATAGATGTATTGCTCGCGGTGGAACTCGAACGCGATGAAGCCGGACAAATCACCGGTGAAATTGCCGGGGTGCCGTCATTGCGAGAGGGCAAAGTCATACGCGTGACCGATTGGCTGGCCAGCCAAGGTTTGGACTGGTCACAAGTCAGCGCCACGTTTTACAGCGACTCCACCAATGACTTGCCTTTGTTGGAAAAGGTTCAAGTGCCGGTGGTCACCAACCCCAGTCCGGCATTGCGACAAATCGCCCAAGATCGGTCATGGCGTATCCTCGACCTTTTCGGGCACACATGATCAAAAAAATCATTCAAAACCTGTTTGGCAAATCCGGCGCAAGCAGCAAAACAAGCTTTGGCAAGCGCCGCGTCATTCCAGCGAGCACCCATGGCATTGACCCCGACTTGGTCGACGAACGCGCTTGGAATGTGGTGCGCACCTTGCAAGAGCGAGGTTTTCAAGCGTACATCGTGGGTGGTGCGGTGCGCGACTTGTTGGTGGGTTTGAAGCCCAAAGATTTCGACGTGGCCACGGACGCCACCCCTGAAGAAGTCAAAGCGTGTTTTCGGCGCGCTTTCATCATCGGCAGACGTTTTCGCATCGTGCATGTGGTGTATGGACGCGGTCGCGACCACGAAGTGATCGAAGTTTCCACGTTTCGCGCCCACCTAGACAGCAACGATGCCGAGCAGGTCAGCGGTAACGAGCGCACCAGCAAAAAAGCCTTGTCCAACATGACCCATGCGGTAGACGCCAGTGGACGGGTGTTGCGAGACAACGTGTGGGGCCCGCAAGACGAAGACGCCACCCGCCGCGACTTCACCGTCAACGCCATGTATTACGACCCCAGTGTCGGCGAAGTGATCGATTACCACCATGGGTTTGAAGATGCGGCCAAGCGCGTGATTCGCATGATTGGTGAGCCCGCCGCACGCTACCGCGAAGATCCGGTGCGTATCATTCGCGCGGTTCGTTTTGCCGCCAAGCTCAGCGCCTTGGGTTTCAAACTCGAAGCCCGCACGGCCAAGCCACTCAATTCCATGATGGATCTGTTGGCCGATGTGCCGCAAAGCCGTTTGTTCGATGAAATGCTCAAGTTGCTGCAAACCG
>JALRAA010000357.1 GCA_023262645.1 Burkholderiaceae bacterium | reverse complement strand
AAATGACACCTGACGTGAATGTGTTGGTGTCGGCATACCGTCCCGATCACCCGCTCCATCACCCCGCACGCCTATGGCTAGATGAAACCATTCGTCAGGCGGCCAACGGTCGCGCCAATTTTGTACTTCTCAGCATGGTCGTGACCGGATTTATCCGTATCACCACCCATCCCCAGATATTCCGCGAAATTGACCCCATACAAGATGTAAGCGACTTTATCGACAGCCTACTTCGTTGTCCCGGCGTGCAATTTCAAGCACACAGTGCTACCTGGCCCCACTTACAACAACTGTTTCTCACGCAACGCATCAGAGGTAATCTGGTCAGCGACGCATGGATTGCTGCAACGGTCGTGCAATCTGGTGAGACACTCTGTACATTCGATCGCGACTTCGCTCGTCTTGTGCCCCATAACCAACTGATTTTGCTCAAGCCTTAACGATTCAAACATATGTCCACTGTTTTCAATTTCACATTCGTTCCATGGTTCCGCTCTGTCGCGCCTTACATCCATATGCACCGCGGCAAAACCTTTGTGGTGGCCATCGCAGGCGAAGCCATTGAAGCGGGGAAATTGCCGAGCTTGGTACAAGACTTGGCCATGATCCAAAGCATGGGTGTCAAGATTGTGCTGGTGCATGGTTTTCGCCCCCAAGTGAATGAGCAACTCAAGGCCAAAGGACATGCGCCCAAGTACTCGCACGGTATTCGCATCACCGACAGCGTTGCGCTCGATTGCGCCCAAGAAGCGGCTGGGCAATTGCGTTATGAAATAGAAGCAGCGTTTAGCCAAGGCCTGCCCAACACACCCATGGCGGGGGCCACCATCCGCGTGATATCGGGTAATTTCATCACCGCACGACCGGTCGGCATTGTGGACGGTGTGGATTTTCAACACTCTGGTTTGGTGCGCAAAGTGGATGTCCCCGGCATCAGCAAAACCTTGAGCCTCGGTGCCATGGTGTTGTTGTCCCCGTTTGGTTTTTCACCCACTGGCGAGGCTTTCAACCTGACCATGGAAGAAGTCGCCACCTCTGTATCGATTGCTTTGCAAGCCGACAAACTCATCTTTGTCACCGAAGTACCCGGCATACGGCTCAAACCTTTTGAACCCGCCAGCGAAGACAACCCGATCGATACCGAAATGCCGCTTGAAGTGGCGGAGCGATTATTGGCAGAAGCCCCGCCCGCCAACACACCCACAGACATAGCGTTTTATCTGCAACATTGCGTGAAAGCCTGCAAAGCCGGCGTCGAGCGCAGCCATATCTTGCCGTTCTCCGTCGATGGTGTGTTGCTGCTCGAAATTTATGTGCATGACGGTATTGGCACCATGGTGGTGGATGAACGTTTAGAGAGTTTGCGTGAAGCCACACCGGATGACTTGGGCGGCGTGCTTCAATTGATAGAACCTTTTGAAAACGATGGCACCTTGGTGCGCCGTGAGCGCACCGAGATTGAACGCGACATCGGCAACTACACCGTCATCGAACACGATGGTGTGATTTTTGGTTGCGCTGCACTCTATCCCTATGCTGAAAATAAAACAGCCGAAATGGCTGCATTGACCGTGTCACCCCATTCGCAAGGTCAAGGTGATGGTGAAAAGATTTTGCGCCGCATAGAACAGCGCGCAAGACACATGGGCTTGGAAAGTATTTTTGTGTTGACCACCCGTACCATGCACTGGTTTTTAAAACGCGGTTTTGTGCAAGTACCGATCGACTGGTTGCCGCAAGCACGTTTGCGCAAGTACAGCCCCGACCGCAAAAGCGTAGTCTTGGTCAAACGACTGCCAGCGAATTGAAGCGCTGAATACGGCCTGCTTTTGCCCTGCGCATAGTTCAGTTTGAGGACTGAAAATGGTCGTCGTTAGCCGCTTG
>JALRAA010000356.1 GCA_023262645.1 Burkholderiaceae bacterium | reverse complement strand
ATACTTCCGAGGGAACATTTCAGCGCAGTCCGAGAGGACTGCGTTTTTTTATGCGTTATCCAAAACACATGCCATGGGTTTGACGAGTGCCTCAGGAAGATCAGTCGCGCGACCTTCTATGCCATTGGCCAAGTGTTGGGCGCACAACAGGGCAGTTGTCAAACCTCGTGAACCCAGGGCTGACAACATATGCACGCCCGGCCATCGCTGTGTATTCAAAGGACCCACTTTTGGTAATCGGTTGACGGATGCACATCGCACGCCCACCCAAGCATGCAGTTCGCTGTCGTTGTGCCATTGCGATTCCAATGCTTGCGCGGCTTGGGGCAACAACTGTGTAAGCCGTTGGTGGTTGTGGCGATGGGCTTCTTGGCTGATCGTCGTAGAGGCTTGGTGGCGATCAAAAGTGGCGCCGATGTACCAAGTCTTGCCTTCTGAGGTGGGCACATGCGCCACAAAGCTGCCGTGTCCATTGACTGCAAAAGGCGGCAGCAGGGTATCTAGAGCAGCGGGTTGCATGCCCCATGACACTTGCCCGCTGATCGGGTGCAGGCCCATATCGGGTTCATACAAAACTTGGTTCAAAAAATCGGGTGTTTGAGCGCCGGTAGCCAACACAATTTGAGGCGCAGATTCGCTGGTATAGGTGTGCGAACTGCCCATGCTGGGAATAGAAATATGGTGTTTGATGCGCAATTGCCATTCGCCGGTGGCAGCGCTTTTTTGCATGTTCTCGACTTCATGCAAACCCATGAAATGGATGTTGTCATGGCTGAGCAGTGCACGTACCAATGCCATGGGTTTGATCCATGCCCCGTTAGGTTGCCATAGGTCTTGGGAACCTTCGCTGCTCAAACCCGCTGCATTCAGTTGCTCTGGTTGAGCCAATTGCACATGCGAAAACCACACGCTGTCGGGGTTGGGTGTTTGCCAGGGTTTTTTTGGATGCTCTGCGTCTGCAAACCGACGTTCAAGCACACCACTTGAGTACCAGTCTTTGCCTTCGGTCAAATGCTGGCGAGCAAATGCCAATGTGCATTGCATGCCAGCACGGGTCAATTGCGACAACAAGTTGTCGTCAGGAGATGCATGACAAGACACCACCCCAACCGGTACCCCTGAGGCTGCAGCGCAAGGCTCTGGTGCAATATCCAAAACTTTGACTTGCCATCCACGGTCGGCCAATGCGCGGGCGCTGGCTGCGCCCGCTATGCCAGCTCCGATAACGATACAACGTTTGTCAGCTTCCATCGTGCAGAAAACAATCAGGCTGCTGGGGGAGGCACATAGCCTTGTGCGGCGTCTGCACCGTCGCCGAAGAAATGGTTTTCCATTTGTCGGGCCAAATATTGACGGGCACGCAAATCGGCAAGGTTTAAGCGGTTTTCATTCACGAGCATGGTTTGGTGCTTGAGCCAAGCCGCCCATGCTTCTTTGCTGACGTTTTCCCAAATACGCTTACCCAAATCACCGGGGTAGGGCGGGAAATCCAAGCCTTCGGCTTCTTTCTCAAGTTTGATGCAGTGAACAGTGTGTGCCATGAAATTCCTCGCGAGTGTCAGACAAAGCCGTGACTGTAGCAAGCTTTGAATCCCCTCTGACCGGCCGCCTTTCGTGAAGTCAATCAGGCCTTGCGGTGGAAACTGGCTAGACTCGTCATGAAACACGGAGCCACCACAGCCATGCTTTTGAAATTATGGAATTTGCTGACCGCCCGCCTTGCATGGGCCATGTTGTTGATGGCTTGTGTCGTGATTTTGGGGTCGAGCTCGCGGCAGGCGTCCTGCAGCTCGCGACAGTCACTGGCACTGGCCATCCCCTCGTTGCGCGCGTCCCGAGCCAAATCGATCGCCTGCGCCGACGACAGACTTTCGCCGAAGAACAGCC
>JALRAA010000355.1 GCA_023262645.1 Burkholderiaceae bacterium | reverse complement strand
AATCGGAACTGATGAAGTCCGGCTTGCTGCCGTCTTTCATGGTGGCCATGGCCTTGACGACGGGCTTTCCAATTTTCATGGCATAAGCATGCGTGGCTTTTTTCACACCGTAGGTTCCGGCATGGCCCGAACAACGCTCAATCGTGTTGATGGTCGTGTCTGGAATCATCTTGAGCATTTCTTCGGTTTTCTTGCCGATGTTTTGCACGCGTCCATGGCAAGGTATCTGGTAGCTGACATTGCCGAGTGACTCGGTGAATTCGGTTTTCAACAAGCCATCGCGTTTGCGCGCCATCAGGTATTCAAACGGGTCCCACATGTGCTCTTTGACCAGTTGGGTTTCTGCGTCATCGGGATACATGAGCGGCAACTCTTGTTTGAACATCAAGGTGCATGACGGCACCGCACTCAAAATGGCATAGCCATCGCGGGCGTACTGGGCCAAGATGGGCATGTTGATTTTTTTGTTCGCATCGACCGATTGCAAATCACCCAATTCCAATTTAGGCATGCCACAGCATTTTTCTTTCGACACCAGTTCGTAGGGGATATCGTTGTGGTCAAGGATCTTGAGCAAATCCATGCCAATGCCGGGTTCGTTGTAGTTGACATAGCAAGTGGAATAAATCACCACTTTGCCAGGTGTTTTTTCGCCATTGACCACTTTTATGGCTGTGGCTTTGGGGGCAGATGATCTGAATTTTTTGCTGGCCAATTCGGGCAACCAAGCGTCTTTGTCCACACCCAAGGTGGATTCCATGACCGAACGTGCCACGCTGGTTTTGTTGATGGCATTGACCGCTTGCACCACGATAGGAATACCCGCGAATTGTCCGTGTGTGTCGGTGGACGCCAGAAATTTTTCTCCCGCAGACACGTCGCCTTTTTGAAACTTGATGGCTTTGGCACGCAACATGGTGTGTGGGAAATCCAAATTCCATTCATGCGGTGGCACATAGGGGCATTTGGTCAAATAACAGAGGTCGCACAAATAGCATTGATCAACCACTTTCCAATAGTCTTTTTTGTCAACGCCATCGAGTTCACCGGTACTGCCTTCATCGACCAGATCAAACAAAGTTGGAAATGAACCGCACAAACTCACGCACCGACGGCAGCCGTGGCAAATATCAAAGATGCGCTCCATCTCTGTGAAGCAAGCCTCTTCGTTGTAGAAGTCAGGATTGAGCCAATCCAACGGATGGCGTGTCGGTGCTTCTAGACTGCCTTCGCGAGCCATGTGTGTTCCTTGTGTGAATAAGAGAAATGGCGAACGTGTCGCCGCCGGCATAAATGTCGTCGTCCGGCATTCAGGGAAAGGCGCTGCCTTGTGGGCAACGCCTTGCGCTCAATACCTGTTCGGTATCAATCGACCAATTCGGCCAAAGCCTTGGCATAACGGTTGGCGTGTGAACGCTCAGCCTTGGCCAGGGTTTCAAACCAGTCAGCGATTTCGTCGTGGCCTTCTTCGCGAGCGGTTTTGGCCATGCCAGGGTACATGTCTGTGTACTCGTGGGTTTCGCCAGCCACTGCGGCTTTCAGGTTGTCACGGGTGGAGCCAATCGGCAATCCGGTGGCGGGGTCGCCGCATTGCTCGAGCCACTCGAGGTGGCCGTGAGCGTGTCCGGTCTCGCCTTCAGCGGTTGAACGGAACAAAGCGGCCACATCGTTTTGGCCTTCCACGTCGGCTTTGTTTGCGAAATACAGGTAACGGCGGTTGGCCTGAGATTCGCCTGCGAAGGCGGCTTTCAGGTTTTCTTCCGTCTTGGAGCCTTTGAGAGCTGACATGAGAAATCTCCTATGGTTGATGAACTTGCTCCGGCAATCATGGCCAAAGTCACCGTGTAGGTTATGCGCCTGAGCCGGATACGTCCAATGAGTTGTTTCAATACGGGCAATTG
>JALRAA010000354.1 GCA_023262645.1 Burkholderiaceae bacterium | reverse complement strand
CAAATGGTGCACCGATAGCATCCTTGACAGCGTAGTACACACCAAAGTTAAGTAAAAATCCACGCACAGTGGCAATTGTTATGCCAGCCGCGAGTGGATTACGTTTCGTCGTCACCGGGTTCCAGCACGTCGCAAGACAGCACCAGAGTGGGCTCTTGGAAGAAGGGGTCGATGAATGCGGTGTTGGCATCGGGCATGAGCAACATGTCAGAGGCTTCGATGCCTTTCCAGCCGGCGATGGAGGAACCGTCAAATGCATGGCCTTCAGAAAATTTGTCTTCGCTGAACGCTGAAATCGGCACGCTCACGTGCTGTTCTTTGCCGCGGGTATCGGTAAAGCGGAAGTCAACAAATTTGATTTCGTTGTCTTTGACGTCCTTCATGACGTCGGCGACGGTCTTGGCCATCAGTTTCTCCTGAGAGGTTGGTTGCAAATAGAAAGTTGGTCATTGTCGTGCATGATTTATGCCACCCGCCTTGGAACCGAAAAAAAGATGTCCTCGCGACCTTTATTCAAGGTGTGGTTTGGACTTTGGCCGTGCAGGAGCACGCTTTGTCAAAAATTCTCAGTTTCGGTGACGGTATTGTATGCACTTTTTAGGTGCAAAAATTTCATCGCACCAATTCAGGGCCTAATTTTGCACCAAATTTGTGCAATCCAGCGACCAACTGCTTGAACGCAGCCTCCACCGTCAGATGCGGCCCTTTCACCCCGAGTTCGATGTGCCGACCGTATTCGGGATGGTCAACGCTTGGCAAGCTGAACACCTTGATGCCTGCAAATTCGGCTTCGATAGCTTCCATCAGGGGCGTGAGGGTGGCCTCCATCGACCCCATGACGATCACCGATTTTTCGGTGCGTTCGCCCGGACGCGCCAAGTCTGCATAAAAAGAGGACAACACGCCTTCGATCATCGGCCAAGCCATCACCGGAAAGCCGGGCACAAAATGCACCGTACCTGCCGGGCCTCGGCAAGTGAAGCCCGGGATTTTGTTGTAGGGGTTGGGAATGATCTCAGCGCCCGCAGGAAAACGTCCCATGTTCAAGCGGTGCAGGTTGTCTTCACGAAGCGGTTCGTAAGGCAGGCCTTGTTCCAGCGCCACGTCGCGGGTGCGTTCGCGAATCAATTGCTCGGCCTCAGGGTGCAACACCAACTCCCGCCCCAATGCTGCAGCAGCCGATTGGCGCGTGTGGTCATCGGGTGTCGCACCAATGCCGCCGCAACAAAACACCACGCCAGGTTGGTTGAACGCGCGATGCAATGTTTGCGTCAAGCGATGCGGATCGTCACCCACGTAATCTGCATAGGCCAAACCCAAACCGCGAAGCGATAGCAATTCAATGACTTTTGGCAGGTGTTTGTCTTGTCGCTTGCCGGAGAGTATTTCGTCACCGACAATGATCAAGCCAAATTCAGGCGATGTGTTTTGCATATTCATGCGGTCAATGCTAACAAGGACGGTTTTGTGAAAAGAAGACATTTCATTGGCGCGATAGCGCTGGGCACGGGCGGACTGGCTGTAGGTTGGGGGCTGTGGCCCGCTCGCCAAAGGTTGCTGCCTTCCAAGCCCTTGCCTACTGTGGCCTCTCATCCTGCTTTCAATGGCTGGGTGCGGATTGGCGAAGACGATCGCGTCACCGTGGTCATGGGTCGCAGTGAAATGGGACAAGGTTCTCACACCGGTTTGGCCATGCTCTTGGCCGATGAGCTCGGCGCACGCTGGGACCAAGTGCAAATCGAGCAAGCACCCTTTGACAACATCTACAACAACCAAGCCGTGGCTGCAGATGGCTTGCCGTTTCATCCTGACAACCAAGGTCAACTCAAACGCGCTGCGCAATTTTTGACAGGCAAAACCATGCGCGAATTCGGTTTGATGATGACGGGCGGCTCGTCCAGCAT
>JALRAA010000353.1 GCA_023262645.1 Burkholderiaceae bacterium | reverse complement strand
TCACCATCGTGGGCTCCATACTCGGAGCAGCTTTGCTCGGATGGGTGGCCAAAGTCGGTTGCGACACAGGCTTGTCCAGCGCTGGACTGATGCACCAAGTCTTTGGCAGCAGCTTCGCACGTGTGCCCGTGCTGCTCAATATTGTTCAACTGGTGGGATGGACCACGTTTGAATTGGTGGTCATGCGCGACGGCACGATGGCCATGACAAATGCCACGCATTGGTCAGCCCCCTATGCAGCCACTTTACTTTGGGGCGTGGTGCTGGTGCTTCTGATGACCGGCTCTATGCTGGGCTTGGTGCGAAGTTTTCTCAGCCGCTTTGGTTTGCCGCTGGTGGTGTTGTCGTTGCTGTGGTTGAGTTGGCAATTCACCGGCATGTTGCAAGCCCAAGGGTGGTCAGACTTTTGGAACAAAGCCGGTAACGATGAAAAAAATTACATGGTGGCCATGGAATTGGTGATCGCCATGCCTGTCTCTTGGTTACCGCTGATTGCAGACTATGCGCGTTTTGGCAAGAACAGCCGCTCGGCCATGACCGGCAGTTGGCTGGGCTATGCGTTGGCCAATATTTGGTGCTATGCCCTGGGCGTGATGGTCGTCAGCGTGTCTGCCCCAGACGCCAATTTGGTCAACACCTTGTTGCTCGCGCAAGGCGGCCTGCTTGCCTTGGGTTTGATCTTGTTGGATGAAATCGACAATGCCTACGGCGATGTGTACAGCGCATCGGTCAACAGCCACAGTATTTTTTCAGGCATCAGCACCCAGCGGTGGGGCATCGTGATCGCGGCGTTGTGCACGGGTTTGGCCATGGTGTTGCCCATGCACAGCTTGGAGCCTTTTCTGTTGACCTTGAGTTCAGTGTTCGTGCCACTGTTTGGTGTGATTTTGGGTCGTCTAGGTTTTTCTAACCCCATGACGCATGCAACCAAAGTGGATGTGAAAGCTGTGTTGTCATGGTTGGCAGGGATTGCGATTTACCAACTCTGCATGCAATTCAACGCCCAATGGGGTTACGCCATTCCCAGCTTGCTGGCTACTTTGCTGTTGGGTTGGCTGACCCGTCCTGTCCGTGCAAAGGTTTCAGTTGCATAACCACCGGCGCAAACCCATGGTTCAACGGTCCATGCCCATGACCGGTATGAACAGTGGCTCCCTGGGCGATGGCTTGCCGAATGAACGCACGTGCAGTCACCACCGCAGACGCCACATCGTGGCCCAAAGCCAGTTGCGCGGCGATGGCCGACGACAGGCTACAACCGGTCCCATGGACGTTGCGACTGTGAATGCGAGCGGATTCATAGTGCAAGGCTTCATGTCCTTGAAGCTGCAACACATCGCACAACTTGTCACCCGGCAAATGACCACCTTTGAGCAACACGGCTTTGGCACCCATGTCCAACAAGGCTTGCGCCGCCGGTTGAAGCGCTTGCACATCGGTCAAGCTTTGCTTGAGCAACAAATTGGCTTCATCCAAATTGGGGGTGATCAATTGCACGCGTGGAAACAGTTCGCGCACCAACACAGCCACGGTTTCTTCGGCAATCAAACGGTCGCCACTGGTGGCCACCATCACCGGGTCAAGCACAACTTGTTTCAAACGGTAATGGTCAATCGCCCACGCCACCACCTCGACCACTTCGGGGGAATGCAACATGCCGATCTTGACAGCGTCCACGCCGATATCGTCCAACACAGATTGCAATTGGGTTTTCAAAAATGCCGCTGGCACTCCGTGGATCGACTGCACACCCAATGTGTTTTGCGCGGTCAACGCGGTCACCGCAGTCATGCCATAACAACCCAGTGCAGAAAAAGTTTTCAAGTCCGCTTGGATACCTGCACCGCCCCCACTGTCAGACCCGGCAATGCTCAGCACACGGGCATATTGGTGAATGAATGGAATGTCTTTCATGGTTT
>JALRAA010000352.1 GCA_023262645.1 Burkholderiaceae bacterium | reverse complement strand
GCACCACATCGCGGTACGGCGCTGTTTCACCGTGCAAAGCTTTCGGACCCGTCAGGCTCAAACGTTCGGGGCAAGACACTTTGCTCCACACGTTTGTATGCTCGCGCATGAACTGCATGAACAAACTGAACTCCGGGCCGTTCAAGGGCTTGGACACATCGGGTCGTCCCATGTGGTCGACCACCACCGTGGTGGGCAAGGCGGTGAAGAAATCCCACAGTTCGGGCAGGTCGACCGCTTCAAAATAAATCACCACATGCCAGCCCCAGGCTTTGATGCGCGAAGCAATCTCCATCAATTCATCTTTGGGCGTGAAGTCCACCAATCGTTTGACGAAATTGAACCGCACACCGCGCACACCAGCGTTATGCATGGCTTGCAATGCTTCATCGCTGATGCTGCGCTTGACCGTGGCTACACCTCGCGCACGTCCTTGCGAACGCTGCAAAGCATCCAACAAAGCACGGTTGTCAGCGCCATGGCAAGTGGCTTGCACCACGACGTTTTTGTCAAAGCCCAAATGGTCACGCAAGGCAAATAACTGCTCGGCAGACGCATCACACGGTGTGTATTTGCGCTCAGGCGCATAAGGAAAAGTATCGCCCGGCCCAAACACATGGCAGTGTGCATCCACCGCTCCTGCGGGCAACACAAAACGCGGTTTGGCAGGACCGTCGTACCAATCGAGCCAGCCTTGGGTTTTGGTGAAGTCGCCTGAAGTGGGTTTGCTCATGTCATGTCAACCGTGTCAATCGATGTACTTCAAACCGGCTTTGGCCAATGCTTCACGCATGTTGTACATATCGAGACCCAGCACACCTGACGACAGCTTCGCCCGTTTCTCGCCTTCATTGGCTTCGCGTGCTGCGGCGGCATCAGCCACAGATGCCGCCACCGACACAGGTACCACCACCACACCGTCGTCGTCGGCCACCACCACATCGCCGGGGTGCACCATGGCTCCGGCACACACCACAGGCACATTCACGGATCCCACGGTGGCTTTGATAGTGCCCTTCGCGCTGATCGCACGGCTCCACACCGGAAAACCCATCTGCGTAAGTTCTGCCACATCGCGAACACCGGCGTCGATCACCAAGGCGCGCGCACCGCGTGCCATGAAAGACGTGGCCAACAAATCACCGAAATAACCATCGGTACAAGGCGCAGTGATAGCCGCCACCACAATGTCGCCGGGTTGGATTTGCTCGGCCACCACATGCATCATCCAGTTGTCACCCGGGTGCAGCAACACCGTCACAGCGGTACCGCTGACACGCGCACCCGAATAAATCGGGCGCATCACGGTGTGCATCAACCCCAAACGGCCCATGGCTTCGTGCACTGTGGCCACGCCAAATTGACCCAGTTTGTCAGCCACCGCCGAGTCAGCCCGAACGATATGGCGTTTGACGGTTCCCAGTGGATAGTGCATGTCACAAACCTTTCTGTTTGAGTCGGGCATCGAGTCGAGAAAACACCCTTCGCGCATTGCCCTCATAAATCAATTCACGGTCGTAGCCGTCCAAGATCAAACTGTTTTCAATGTAGCGTTTGGTGTCGTCGTAATAGTGGCCGGTTTGCGGATCTATACCGCGCACCGCACCAATCATTTCGGAGGCAAACAAAATATTTTTCACGGGAATCACGGTGTTGAGCAGGTCAATGCCGGGTTGGTGATACACACAGGTGTCGAAATAAATGTTGTTGAGCAAATGTTCTTCTAACAACGGCTTTTTCAATTCTTGCGCTAAGCCGCGAAACCGCCCCCAGTGGTAGGGAACCGCACCGCCGCCGTGGGGAATCAAAAATTTCAAGGTGGGGAAATCTTTGAACAAGTCGCTGGTAAGGCACTGCATGAAGGCTGTGGTGTCTGCATTCAAGTAATGTGCACCAGTGGTGTGAAAACATGCGTTGCAACTGGT
>JALRAA010000351.1 GCA_023262645.1 Burkholderiaceae bacterium | reverse complement strand
GCCACATACCGCCCACAACAACAGTACAGGATTCACGGCTTATCCCGGCGGCTATCGATTTACCACCGGGACATTCAACGGGCGCACCCTGTATGGTTATTGGGCCACCTCCACCCCCGACGGAAATACAGGTAATGTATGGAACCGAAAGCTCAATGTGGGCAATTCCAACATCAGTAGATTTGCCAATAGTGCGGTTCAGGGTTATTCTGTCAGGTGTATCAAAGACTAACTTCATAAAAGGCAAGCTATACGCTTATTTCGCGTTGTAGTCTTTTAAGACAATTTCACATTCCCGCATTTCCCCTCTACGCGGAGGGATTCGCAGAGTGAGGTCCATCAAGCAACCAATCAATGACATTGATTTTTTGAATGCCATTGATATTCGTTTTGTCAAAGTCCATGGTTAAAAGATATTTCGGATAGCTATCGCGGATGTTTTGAAACGCCGCAAGTTCTCGTGCGAGCGTTTTCTCGTCACTTACCGTATAGGCAACTTGGTAATACTCATATTCATTGTTGGATTTTTGAACAATGAAATCAATTTCCTTTTCGTTGTTTTTACCCACATAAACTTTACCCCCTCTGCGCAGCAACTCAAAGTATATCACGTTTTCTAATTTGTGTCCGAGATTTTCGTCCATTTTATTGGTGATAGTAATGTTCTTTAATCCAAGATCGATGAGGTAATATTTTTCATTGGTTTTGAGTAGTTCTTTTCCTTTTATATCGAATCGTGCCGCCGGACAAACTGACTGCTGCTGTCCACAAGGGGTAGTCAGGTGCTGGAAGCAACAATTCGTCACCCGTGTTGAGCAAGGCATTGGTGGCCATCACAATCAACTCACTGGCGCCGTTACCCAAATAAATATCATCTAAACCCACACCGTCTATGCCTTGTTGCTGGCTGTATTGCATCACTGCTTTTCGTGCAGCAAATATACCTTTGCTGTCAGAGTAAGCTGCTGCGCCTGGTAAGTTTCGAATGATGTCTTGTTGTATTTCTTCTGGCGCATCAAAACCAAAAACCGCCAAATTGCCGATGTTGAGTTTGATGATCTTGTGCCCTTCTTCTTCCATCTGGCGCGCTTTTTCAAGCACAGGGCCTCGAATGTCGTAACAAACATTGTCCAGCTTGGATGATTTTTGGATGGTTTTCAACTCAACTCCATGTTCAGTTTTGACGAAAAGTCTATAATTTGAACATAATTCTGGGGGTTTTTCCTCATTTACTCTGGTTGACACGATGAAATTACAACCCGATCGATCAGACCTACTTTCAGTGACAGCGTACGGGCCCACATGGATAGCAGTCAATGGAAAAACTTATTCCCACCATTTGCTTGTCAATGCCCATGGAACGGTTGCAGCTTGGACTGGCCATGACTTGTTACAAGACCTGCACAAGAAATCTCATTTGGTATTGGAAACCGGCTGTGAAATTGTGCTTATTGGCTGCGGAAAAAAACAACTTTTTATTCCTGCGCATCAACTGATGTCCTTCATGGAAAGTGGCGTGGGCGTTGAGACCATGGATACCGCAGCAGCATGTCGAACTTTTAATGTATTGGCTTCCGAAGGTCGCAAAGTGGCCGCAGTGTTGTTGCTTGAAGAATCATCCCAATCATTTGCAACTTCCAATCGGTGAAGGCAAAGATTTCTTCGACAATTTCCACTTGGCCGTTTAGAGATAAAATGCTCGCTTACCGAGGCTTTTCTTCGGGCATTTAAGTCACAACGGATTCAGAACCATGGCGATTGTTCTCAATAAACACCTTCCCGAATTTGAAGCAAACGCCACCGGCGGCGTTAAGGTAACCAACCAATCTCACGTCGGACAAACTGTCATTTTGTATTTCTATCCCAAAGACAACACTCCAGGTTGCACCACGGAAGCCATGCAATTTCGCGACAAATTCAAGGATTTCACCA
>JALRAA010000350.1 GCA_023262645.1 Burkholderiaceae bacterium | reverse complement strand
CGGCTTCTTGCATGCGTTGCTTGTTGACAGTGAGACCGCCTTCTTTGGTGCCAGTGGCGGAGTTGACTTGCCCGCCCATCATTTCCGCAAAGATGCGCAGCGTGTCCTTGAGCGTGTCCACGGTGTCGAACAGCGGTTCTTTGTCTTCCTGGTTGTCTTTGTTGTAGGCCAGCGGTTGCGCTTTCATCAAGGTGATCAAGCCCATCAAGTGACCCACCACACGGCCGGTTTTTCCGCGTGCGAGTTCGGGTACGTCAGGGTTTTTCTTTTGCGGCATGATGGAAGAACCCGTGGTGAACCGGTCTGCGATTTGGATGAAGCCAAAGTTTTGACTCATCCACACAATGAGCTCTTCAGACAAACGGCTGATGTGCAACATGCACAGCGCGGCCGCCGATGTGAACTCGATGGCGAAATCGCGGTCGCTGACAGCGTCCAAACTGTTTTGACAAACTTGCGCCACACCATTGCTGTCGACCATGCCCAATGTGCGGGCGACGTGTTCGCGGTCTAGCGGGTAAGTCGTACCGGCTAGCGCCGCCGAGCCCAGCGGAAGGCAATTGGTGCGCTCGCGCACTTGCGACAAACGCTGTTGGTCTCGCGCAAACATTTCGACATAGGCCAACAGGTGGTGCGCAAAGCTGACCGGTTGCGCCACTTGCAAATGGGTAAAGCCGGGCATGATGGTGTGGGTGTGTTGCTCGGCCACTTCCACCAAAGCAGATTGCAAAGCGCTTAGGAGCGCATCGATGGCGTCAATTTCACCGCGCAGCCACAAGCGCACATCGGTGGCTACTTGGTCATTGCGGCTGCGCCCGGTATGAAGCCGCTTGCCCGCATCGCCCACCAGTTGCGTCAGCCGTGCTTCGATATTGAGGTGGACGTCTTCGAGCTCTAGCTTCCATTCAAATTGGCCACTTTCAATGTCAGCGGTGATGTGTGCCAGACCCTTTTGGATATCGGCCCAATCTTGTGCGCTGATGATGCCTTGGGCGTGGAGCATGTCAGCATGCGCCAGACTGCCTTCTATATCGGCGCGCCACAAACGCTGGTCAAAAAACACACTGGCGGTATAGCGTTGTACCAATTCACTCATGGGCTCAGAGAACAAGGCGGACCAAGCCTGGGATTTGCGGTCGAGCGAGTTGGAGGAGGTCATTCAGGCATTTTAGGTTCGGGTCGACAGGGCTTGGGTGGGTGTCAGCACTTGCAGTCCCGCAGGCAAGGGTGCTTCCAGCAAATCTTTGTCGCCGCTGACCAAAAGGGGCAAGCCAGCTTTGACGGCGGTGGCAATGAATACATCGTCGCTGGGGTCGCGACTGTAGGGCACCACATGGTCTGGCTCGATCCAGCGCGCGCTGGCACTGAAGTCGTGCAACAAGCCCTCGCGCATGTCCAATGAGAGATAGACATCAAATTTGGGTCGGTAGAGTCGACTGCGCAACTCTTCAAAAGTGGCGCTTGAAAACACCAAGCAACCTTGGCTGAGAATGCGCTGAACCAAAGCATGCGGTGCCCCCTTGTTGGAAAGCGCCGCACTGATCAAGACATTGGTGTCCAGCAACCAATCAGTCACTGCCACTCAACAAATCATTCAGCTTTTGTTCGGTGAGGCCAGCCGCTTCGGCCAAAGCTGCGCTTTGCTGCAAGCGGTGCCCTAAACGATCGGCATAAAAAAGGCGCATGGCTTCATAGTCTTTGACAGACACCATCACACCCACCACTCGGTCGTGCTTCATCACTTGCACGGGCTCTCGTTGAGCGGTGTCCAGGAATTGGCCGAATTGGGTTTTGGCTTGGTTGGCTGTGAAGGTCTGCATGTGTTTAGTTTAGCGCGAATCGAACGAATCGGATGAAATCTAAGCAAACAAACAGCGAATTTTCAGAAAAAAATAATGAATTGATATCAGTTTAAATAGATAGAAATGCTTG
>JALRAA010000034.1:9214-9510 GCA_023262645.1 Burkholderiaceae bacterium | reverse complement strand
AACAGCTAACACATAGCCTTGCGCCATGTTTAAGTAATCATTAAGTGCTGGTTTATCACAGCCTTCGTCCACCAAAATCGCGGCCACACGCGCCGCCACCGCCATGGAAGCTTGGGCATCCAAAAACAGCAAACGAGAACGCCGCGCCAAGACGTCTTCCACATTACGAGCATATTCATGGCGCACGGCAAACCGCACCATGGATTCGCTCAAACCAGCTGCAAGCCAGTTGTCGGCACCGGGCAGTTGTGTGAGGTAGGGTTGCTCGTCGCCATACAAATGCAAACCTTGGGGAT
>JALRAA010000034.1:0-9204 GCA_023262645.1 Burkholderiaceae bacterium | reverse complement strand
AGAATTGAGTTGTTTTGCACCCATGAAACAAGGTCTGGCAGGGGTAGCTGTCGCAGGTGGCAACATATGGTGTGCGTCACACTCTGCCAGCACATCCTCTGCCATGGCACGGTAGGTGGTCCATTTGCCACCTGTGACAGTGACCATGCCGCTGCGACTGACTCGCACCGTGTGTTCTCTGCTCAGCCCTTTGGTGTGGTTGTCTTCATCGAGGTGACGTTTCACCAGGGGGCGCAAACCTACCCACACGCTGCGCACATCGCTGCGCCGCAAAGGTTTGGACAAATACCGCGAGGACTCGTTCAGGATGAAAGCCACTTCATCTTCAAATGCTTGCGGCTCTCTGGGCATGTCTGAGCGAGGGGTGTCAGTGGTGCCCAGAATCACCTTGCCCAACCAGGGCACAGCAAACAGCACGCGTCCATCGACCGTCTTGGGTACCAGCAAGGCATGATCACCGGGTAAAAAATCGCGGTCAACCACCAAATGAACGCCTTGGCTGGGTGCCACCATGGGGCTGACCGCCACCCCTTGTTCGTTGGCATCGAGTTGCCGCATTTGGTCCACCCAGACGCCGGTAGCGTTGATCACACACGCGGCATGGACTTCATAGGTTTGTGCCGTTTCCGCGTCTTCACACACGAGGGTTTTCAATCGACCGCTGGTGTGCTTGAGTTGCTTCACGCCACAGTGGTTCAGCAGCAAAGCGCCCTCGCGCGCTGCGGTTCTGGCCAAGTTAATGGCAAATCTGGCGTCGTCAAACTGACCGTCCCAGTACTGCACACCACCGTGCAATCCCTGGGGTTTGAGGCCTGGCATGCGGGCGAGCACCTCTGCGGAAGTCAAAAATTCCGTGCGCCCGAGACCGTGCTTGCCAGCCAAAAAATCATAGAGCTTGAGGCCTGCACCGTAAAACCAGGTATCCCACCGACGGTACGAAGGCATCACAAAAGGAATAGGCTGGGCCAAATGGGGTGCGTCGCTGAGCAGCACGGATCGCTCATGCAGCGCTTCGCGCACCAGGCTGACATTGCCTTGTGCCAAATACCGTACCCCCCCGTGGACCAATTTGGTGGAACGCGACGAGGTCCCTTTGGCGAAATCATGGGATTCGAGCAAGACCACTTTGTAGCCTCGCAAGCTGGCTTCAAGTGCCACGCCCAAGCCAGTGGCACCACCGCCTATCACCGCCAAATCGAATCTTTGGGGGACAGCCAACTGTTGAAGAAGTTCTGAGCGGTTCATGGGTGACTGACCAAAGAGGGGCCTGCAGCGAACTGGCCACAGGCCCTCACAACACATGACACTGTTTGTACAGTGTCCCGGTCTGGTTTAGCGAACTCGGCCTGCCTTCCAAGCGTTGAGCAGCGTTTCGTAAGCGATGGTTTCGCCCTTTGGTTTTTCATTGGCCAGCTTGGCCCACGGTGCTGCTTTGTCACTCAAGTACTTGGCAGGGTCACCCTTGGGATTGAGTTTGGGTGCGCAACGCGCCATGCCCGCACGCTCCAATCGCGCCATCACGTCGTCCATCTCATTGGCCAGGTTGTCCATGGCTTGCTGAGGTGTTTTTTCTCCGGTGACGGCCACCGCCACGTTCTTCCACCACAACTGCGCCAACTTGGGGTAGTCGGGCACGTTGGTGCCGGTGGGTGTCCAAGCCACACGTGCAGGGCTTCGGTAGAACTCCACCAAGCCGCCTAACTTAGGCGCCATGTCGGTCATGGCTTTTGAGCGGATATCGGATTCACGGATCGGCGTCAAACCGACGATGGTTTTCTTCAGAGAAGTGGTTTTGGCTGTCACAAATTGCGCATACAACCAAGCCGCTGCAGTTCTGTTGGGATCATGATCTTTGAAGAACGTCCAGGAGCCCACGTCTTGGTAGCCGTTTTGCATGCCTTGCTTCCAATAGGGTCCATTCGGGCCAGGGGCCATGCGCCATTTCGGAGTGCCATCCGCATTTACCACGGGCAAACCAGGCTTGGTCATGTCGGCCGTGAACGCGGTGTACCAGAAAATTTGCTGGGCGATTTGGCCTTGTGCAGGCACCGGACCGGCCTCACCAAAGGTCATACCGATGGCTTCCTTGGGCGCGTATTTCTTCATCCAGTCCACATACTTGGTGAGGGCGTACACCGCAGCCGGTGAGTTGGTGGCACCGCCACGCGCGACAGACGCACCAAGCGGATTACAACCATCGGCAGAAGCGCGAATACCCCATTCGTCGACGGGTCGGCCATTGGGGATGCCAATGTCAGCCGTGCCCGCCATGGACAACCACGCATCGGTGAAGCGCCAGCCCAAGGAAGGGTCCTTCTTGCCATAGTCCATATGACCGTAAATGGGTTTGCCGTCGATGGTTTTCACGTCATTGGTGAAAAACTCGGCAATGTCTTCGTAAGCACTCCAGTTCAGCGGCACGCCCAATTCATAGCCATATTTGGTTTTGAATTTGTCTTTGATGTCCTTGCGTTCAAACAAGTCAGCACGGAACCAATAGAGGTTGGCGAACTGTTGGTCAGGCAGTTGATACAGTTTCTTGTCGGGGCCAGTGGTGAAGCTTGTACCAATGAAATCTTTGATGTCCAAGCCTGGATTGGTCCACTCTTTGCCCGGGCCTGCCATGTAGTCGGTCAGGTCCATGATCTTGCCGTACCGGTAGTGGGTACCAATCAAGTCAGAGTCGGAAATCCAGCCGTCGTAAATTGACTTGCCCGATTGCATGGAGGTTTGCAACTTCTCCACCACGTCACCTTCTTGGATCAAGTCGTGCTTGACGGTGATGCCGGTGATTTCGGTGAAGGCCTTGGCCAGGGTTTTGGATTCGTACTCGTGGGTGGTGATGGTCTCAGACACAACGGAAATTTCTTTCACGCCCTTGGCTTGCAGCTTTTTGGCCGCGTCAATGAACCACTTCATTTCAGCCATCTGCTTGTCTTTGGACAAAGTGGACGGTTGGAACTCGTTGTCCACCCATTTCTTCGCTTCAGCCTCGCCCGCCCATGCGCTATGTCCCAGCACCAAAGCTGCAGCGGCAAAAGCAATTGCACGGTATTTCAATTTCATGCCCGTCTCCTAAAAAATTCCCCTTGCTCTGAAAAAACACGTGTCTTGGGGAAGTTTCAGACCGTGTCATGACTTGGTTGTGCTAGCCCTTGCGCATCACAAGAACCAACCAAACCGCACTCCCAGCAGTCGCCCACCAAATCGTGGGCTCCTCGCTCAAACCTAACCAAACCACCATTTCGCCCGCCAGCCCCACAAACACAAGGTGCAGGTAAGCGCAACCCAGCAACCCAATGAACAAGCGGTCCCCCCGGGTTGTGACCATGGGCAAAAACCCTTTGCGTGCGACCGTAGGCGAGCGACGTTCCCACACCGTCATGCCGATCAGCATCAGCACGATGCTGGTGAAAAAAATAGCCACCGGGGTGGTCCAAGCCATCCACTCAAGCATGTGCCAAGCTCCTGAAGTTCATACGCGCCCCATGGCAAAACCTTTGGCGATATAGTGCCTAACAAACCACGATGGCGCCGGGAACGATGGTGAGCACCCCTGCCGCCGCCAATGTGGCCCAGTCCATGCCGGAAGCGCTGACGGTTCGGGTCATGGTGGCCACAATCGGTTTGGCGTTGACGCTGGTGAGGGTGCGTGCCAACAACAACTCGACCCAACTGAACATGAAACAAAAGAAGGCGGTCACGCCCACACCGGCTTTGATGAGCGGCAAAAACACCTTGACGAAAAAAGCTGGAAAGCTGTAGCCATCGATATAAGCGGTCTCATCAATTTCTCTGGGAATGCCGCTCATAAAGCCTTCCAAAATCCATACCGCCAACGGCACATTGAACAGCAAATGCGCCATGGCGACGGCGATGTGCGTGTCCATCAGGCCCACGGTGCTGTAGAGCTGGAAAAACGGCAACAAAAATACCGCTGGCGGGGTCATGCGGTTGGTGAGCAACCAGAAAAACACATGCTTGTCGCCCAAAAACCGGTAGCGAGAAAACGCATAAGCCGCAGGCAAAGCCACCATCACCGAAATCACCGTGTTGATCAAGACGTAAATCAAGCTGTTGATATAGCCTGAATACCAAGATGCATCGGTGAAGATGGTGAGGTAGTTGCTCCAAGTGGGGTCGGCCGGTAACAGCGCAAAGCTGGAGAGAATTTCCTGGTTGGTTCTGAAGCTCATGTTGACCATCCAGTAGATGGGCAACAAAGCAAACACCAAGTAAAGCAGCAAAAACACCGTGCGCTTTTTGAAGCGGCGCTCATCCATGGTCGCTCTCCTTGGCTTGGGTGCCCACGCTTTGCATCCAGTTGTAGAGAATGAAGCACAGCAACAAAATGATGAGGAAATAAATCAGCGAGAAAGCCGCTGCGGGACCCAGGTCAAATTGACCCACGGCTTTTTGTGTCAAGTACTGGCTCAAAAAGGTGGTGGCATTGCCTGGTCCACCGCCAGTCAACACAAACGGCTCGGTGTAAATCATGAAACTGTCCATGAACCGAAGCAACACCGCAATCACCAGCACACCGCGCAATTTGGGCAATTGAATAAACCGAAAAACAGCCCACTTGGAAGCCCCGTCGATTTGCGCGGCCTGGTAATACGCATCAGGGATGCTGCGCAAGCCCGCATAACACAACAGCGCCACCAGCGGTGTCCAATGCCAAATGTCCATGACGAGCACGGTCAGCCAAGCATCGCGTGCATTGCCTGTGTAGTTGTAATCGATGCCCAAGGCTTGCAACGAGGCACCCAACAAGCCAATATCAGCCCGTCCGAAAATTTGCCAGATGGTGCCCACCACGTTCCATGGAATCAACAAGGACAAGGCCACCAACACCAAGGTCACCGATGCCGGCCAACCTTTAGACGGCATGGACAAGGCCAAGGCAATTCCCAAGGGGATTTCCAAAGCCAAGACCGACAAAGAGAAAAACAATTGGCGCAGCAACGCGTCATGCAAATCTTGGTCGCGCATGACAGCCGCGAACCATTCAGTGCCGACAAACACCCGACGTTCTGGCGAAATGATGTCTTGCACCGAGTAATTGACCACCGTCATGAGCGGCAAAATGGCAGAGAACGCCACACAAAACACGACAGGCAGTACCAGCAACCAGGCCTTTTGATTGAGGGGTTTCACGCGATCCACTCCTCGTTTTCATAAAAACAACTGTGCGTGCCAATGACTTCCACATGGACGGTCTGACCGACTTGCCATTGACTGGCTTGTGAGCCTGCCAAGCGCACCCGGACGGTACCCGCATCAGCTTGCACAGTCAGCAATCCACTGGTACCGAGGTCTTGCCAACGCATCACTTGGACGGGCAGGCTGCCTGCCACAGGTTGCGCGTGCACCGAGATGTATTCGGGTCGAACACCGAGTTGCAAGGCAGTGGTACCGGTCAACTTCTGCGCCAAGGCTGGCGGCAATGCGAGTCGCGAGGCGCCAATCTGCAAGGTTTGCGCGGTGCACACCGCAGGCAGGAAATTCATCCCAGGCGAGCCGATGAAATGGCCCACAAACGTGTGTGCCGGGCGCTCGAACAAAGCCTCGGCGCTGCCCACTTGCACCGCGCGGCCACGGGTCATGACCACCACTTCTTGCGCAAAGGTCAAGGCCTCGACTTGGTCATGGGTGACATAAATCAAAGTGTGCTTGAGTTCTTGGTGAATTTGCTTGAGTTTTCTGCGCAATTGCCATTTCAGATGCGGGTCGATCACGGTCAAAGGTTCGTCGAACAAAATGGCGGCCACATCCGGACGCACCAAGCCACGGCCCAAGGAAATTTTTTGTTTGGCATCGGCAGACAAGCCTGCGGCGCGCTGGTTCAATTGGCCATTCAATTCAAGCATTTCTGCGATTTGCCCTACACGCTTTTTTATCTGTTCCCGAGGCATTTGCCGGTTCTGCAACGGAAAGGCCAGGTTTTCGGCCACCGTCATGGTGTCGTAGATCACAGGAAATTGAAACACCTGGGCGATGTTGCGCTGCTGCGGGGTCAGGCCGGTGACCTCTTCGCCATTGAAAGTGACCCGGCCCTGCGAAGGCTTGACCAAGCCAGAAATGATGTTGAGCATGGTGGTTTTGCCGCAACCCGACGGTCCCAACAACGCATATGCACCCCCGGCTTTGAAGGTCATTTGTAACGGCAACAAAGCGTAATCCGTATCCTGTTGCGGGTTCGCACGGTAGGAATGTGCCAAGTCCAGTTCGATTTGAGCCACCATGTCAGCTTGCCTCCTGCGTGGCCAAGGGTGAGCGCATCAATTCGCCGCTGTCATTGAACACATAGGCATCGCGTTCATTCCAATACACCTGAAGCGCTGCGCCGATATCAAAAAAATGCACCCCGGTTTTTTGCATCACCAGCTCCATAGAGCCGCAACTCAGGTGCACGAAGGTGTCGGTACCAGAGATTTCTGCCAGCTGCACCATGGCCTGGAGTGCCACATCACCTGTGCGTTGATCGGTTCTCAGCGCCGTGGCTCGCAAGCCGATTTGCACATGGCCCGCACCGCTGGCGATTTGCGTCAAGACCAACGCACTGTGGTCGTCCAACTGCCAGCCGCCACCTGCCATTGCTCGCGCTTGCAGCACATTGATAGGCGGGTCGCTGAATGCCCTGGCGACATCCAATGACTGTGGTTGGCGAAACACTTCCAACGTCGGTCCATATTGCAGCACACGCCCCTCTTTCATCACGGCCGTATGGCCGCCCAGCAACAAGGCTTCGGTGGGCTCGGTGGTGGCGTACACCACGGTACCGCTGCCCGCCTCGAACAATTGGGTGAGGTCCTCGCGCAACTCTTCGCGCAGCTTGTAATCCAGATTCACCAGCGGCTCGTCCAAAAACATCAACGGCGCTTGTTTGGCCAAGGCCCGTGCCAACGCCACACGCTGCTGCTGGCCGCCCGACAAAGCGGCCGGCAAGCGGTCTAAAAACGGCTCGATGCGCAAACGCGCAGCCAAGACCCTGACCTTGGCATCTGTGTCTTTGTCGCCGCGCAAGCGCAGCGGCGACGCGATGTTGTCATACACATTCATTGATGGGTAATTGATGAACTGCTGATACACCATGGCCACATTGCGTTCTCGCACGCCCATGCCCGTGACGTCTTTGCCATCCGCCCATACCCGTCCTTCGGTGGGCGTGTCCAAGCCAGCCATCAATCGCATCAAACTGGTTTTGCCGGCTTGCGTGGCGCCGAGCAGCACGGTGACCGCGTTTGGCACCAAAGTCAGGTTCAAGGGGTAAAGGTTCATTTGCCCGCCCACCATTTGGCTGATCTGTTCAAGTTTCAAGGTCATGGCTGGCAGCTGATTTCCATGTCGGACGGGTTCGTGAAGGCGGAAAGCCTAGGGTGGCGGGATTTTCTTTTCTTTTCGGATTTTTGTTCGTATTTGTTTTAATTGATTCGGTATTTTCCCTAGGTCGGTGCGATCTGGGGATGCATTAAGGTATGTGCCAACTGTTTTGAGAGCCCCATGAGCCCAAATCCGCGCCAATCCCAATTGCTTGACCTGGTGCAGGCAAGGGGATCGGTATCGATTGAGTTTTTGGCAGAGACTTTTTCAGTCACCTTGCAAACCGTTCGCCGCGATGTCCAGCGCCTGGCAGAGGCCGGGTTGTTGTCCCGCTTCCATGGCGGCGTGCGGCTTCCTGGATCCACCACGGAAAACATTGCCTACCGACAGCGACAAGCCTTGTCCCTCGATGGCAAAACGCGCATCGCCAAAGCCATCGCCGCCAGCGTGCCGCAAGGTTGTTCGCTGATCTTGAACATTGGCACCACCATGGAGGCGGTGGCGCGGGAATTGCGCCAACACCGTGGCTTGCGGGTGATCACCAACAATTTGAACGTGGCGCACATCATGAGCGACAACCCCGATTGCGAAGTCATCGTCACGGGCGGCATGGTGCGCGGCGTCGACCGGGGCATCGTGGGAGAAGCCACGGTGGACTTCATTCGCCAATTCAAGGTGGATATTGGTCTGATTGGCATCAGCGGCATTGAAGCGGACGGCACCATGCGCGATTTTGATTACCGAGAAGTCAAGGTCGCCAAGGCCATCATCGAACACTCCCGCCAAGTCTGGCTGGCGGCTGACATCACCAAATTCAACCGTCCTGCCATGGTGGAGTTGGCCCATTTGTCGCACATTGATCGCCTGTTCACCGATGCCCAGCCGCCAGACAGCTTTGTGCAGTTGCTGGAACAGTCTGGGGTGGAGTGCAGCATCGCGGTGGAAACCGCTGGTGCGCCTGCCTTGTCTCTGGTATCTTGATCTTTTTGGAGAGGGTGAGCGCCATGACCTGTTTGTTGGCCCTCGACCAGGGCACCTCAAGTTCACGCAGCATCATTTTTCGCCCTGACGGCAGCATTCTGGCGTCAGCACAAGCGGAATTTCGACAAATTTACCCGCAACCGGGTTGGGTGGAGCACGACCCGCTGGAAATTTGGCACAGTCAATTGGGCACGGCCAGGCAAGCATTGGCGCAATCTGGCCTGAGCGCTTCCGCAATAGCTTCTTTGGGCATCACCAACCAACGCGAAACCACCGTGGTCTGGCGGCGCGACAACGGCCAACCCATTTACAACGCCATCGTGTGGCAGGACCGGCGCGGAGAACCGCAATGCCTGCGCTTGCGCCAAGCCGGTCATGGCGACCTAGTGCAACAAAAAACCGGTTTGCTGATCGATGCGTATTTTTCTGCAACCAAACTCCAATGGATTTTGGACCACGTGCAAGGCGCTCGCGGCATGGCCGAGCGTGGCGAATTGGCATTTGGCACGGTCGACAGTTGGCTGATGTGGCAATTGAGCGGCGGCGCCGTGCATGCCACCGATGTCAGCAACGCGGCTCGCACGATGTTGTTCAACATCCATACCAACCGGTGGGACGATGAACTGCTGACCCTGTTAGATATTCCCCCGTCGTTGCTGCCGCAAGTGCAAGCCTCGGCCAGCGACTTTGGCCGCACCCAAGCCGATTGGTTGGGACACGCATTGCCCATCGGCGGTGTCGCCGGAGACCAACAAAGCGCTTTGTTCGGACAAGCTTGCTTTGATGCAGGACAAGCCAAAAACACCTACGGCACCGGATGCTTCATGCTGATGCACACCGGCAACCGTTGCCAAACCAGCATCAACGGTTTGATCGCCACCCGTGCCGCACAACCCGGCC
>JALRAA010000349.1 GCA_023262645.1 Burkholderiaceae bacterium | reverse complement strand
ATTGGGACCAGCTTTCCCATCTCATGGTCTTGCTCCAGAAACCTCAGGCAACGCCTGCACCCAAGCGGTGTGGCGTTCTCGCTCAAGAATCAAGCTGCGCACCCTGTAACAAACAATGGCCAGGGTGTAGGCCCAAAAAGACAAGGCCATGAGCAACATGCCCCACAACATCAATTGCGCCATGCTGGGCGAACGGGTCAACGACACTGACGCGCCTTGGTGCAAGGTGTTCCACCATTTCACCGAAAAATAAATGATCGGCACATTGATGGCACCCACAATGGCGATCAAAGCACCGGCGCGGTCAGCGCGGCGCACATCGTCAATGGCCGAAGTCAGCGCCATATAGCCCAAGTAAAGAAAAAACAAAATTAATTCAGATGTCAGGCGTGCATCCCACACCCACCAAGTGCCCCACATGGGCTTGCCCCACAGCGCTCCGGTCCACAAAGACAAGAACGCAAACATCGCACCAGTAGGCGCCAACGCACGGGTCATCATGCCGGACAAACGGGTGTTGAATGTCAAACCCAACACACTCCAAAACGCCATGGCCAAATAAATGACCATCGACATCCAAGAGACCGGCACGTGGACAAAAATGATGCGGTAACCCTCGCCTTGTTGCGCGTCCTCAGGGGCCAGCGCAAACCCCACCCACAAACCCGCCACACCCAATGCCACGGCCAGTGCCGCTAACCAAGGCCACAGTCGCGCGGCCAATGCATAAAAATTTTGCGGGGCGGCGTAATAAAACCAGCGAATAGCCATTCATTCATTCCAGGGCGATGCGTAAACCGGCGCTGCAAGCCCAAGGGCTGAAAAACAGTGCAGGCAACAGCATGGCCAGCAAAATCGACACATGGGCTTGCGCACCCACACCAGACTCAAGGGCTTGCACTGCCCCGGCACCAAACACCAGCACCGGTACATACAAGGGCAACACCAACAGGGAAATCAAAATACCGCCACCGCGAACGCCCAATGTCAACGCCGCACCGATGGCACCGATACAAGACAACACCGGCGTGCCCAACAACAACGACAAACACAACATGGACAACGCCTGCGGGCTCAAATCGAACTGCAAACCTATTACCGGCGCCAATATTACCAAGGGCACCCCACACAGCAGCCAGTGCGCGGTGATTTTCCCAAGCACCATAAGCCCTAAGGAATGCGGGGACAACAACATGTGTTCCAAACTGCCATCACGAAAGTCGCCCTCAAACATGCGTGACAAGCCCAACATGGTGGCCAGCAACGCACCGACCCACAGCACGCCAGGGCCCAATTGCCTGAGCATTTGCGGCTCTGGACCAACAGCCAAGGGAAACAGCGTCGCCACCACCACAAAGAAAAACACGCTGGTCAACACCTCGGCTTTACGGCGCATGGCCAAACGCACATCGCGCCACACCACGGTGAAGAATATGTTCATGGTTGCAGCCTCAACACGTTGACTGCATCGCCCAGGTCCTGCGCCTGGTGGCTGGTGAACAGCAACAAGCCGCCTTGCGCCACATGCGAACGCAGCAGGTCGGTGAGCGCGGATTGCGCCGCTTGGTCCAAAGCCACCCAGGGCTCGTCCAACAACCACAAACGCGCGGCAGACACTTGTAAACGGGCCAATGCCACCCGCCGCTTTTGGCCTTGGGACAAGACCCGCAAAGGCAAATGCATGCGTTTGTTCAAACCTTGGGCCTGCAACGCCGATACCGCTGCGTCGGTATTCAATGACTGACCAGCCATCGCGCAAGCGGTTTGCAAATTTTCCAGAGCAGAGAGTTCGTCTTTCAGGCCCAATGCATGGCCCAAATAAAACACCTCTTTGCCAAACGCCTGTCTGGCCGCTGGCAGCCACTCGCCGCACCAACGCACCGTCCCTTGCGCCAAAGGCGACAAGCCGCATAAAGCACGCAACAAACTGGTTTTC
>JALRAA010000348.1 GCA_023262645.1 Burkholderiaceae bacterium | reverse complement strand
GGCTGGTGTAATTTTCAGAGGCGATCAACTCGATGTGTTCCTCTTGTCTCTTCGCCTCGTGTTGCACGGCTGACCAGAGCTCTGGATCGCATTGAGAAATGTTCAAATGGTCAGGAAATGCCATCAAACGGCGAGTGGTTTTGTTCAACATAGGGATCACCTGCTTGTGTGTGATACAAAATTTTCTATTTTGGAAATAAATCAGTGGTATCGCATAGCCATGTTTTCCAAGGGGATTGGCTTGATGCCATGGGCATGTCCTGCACAACCAAACGCTTCAAAACGGGCTTTGCAAATGCCGCGGGCGGCTTTGCGGGCAGCAATCAATGCTTTTCGCGGGTCAAATTCACTGCGGTCTTGGGCAAAGGCCTGGCGCATCGCACCCGTCATGGCCAAACGAATGTCGGTGTCGATGTTGACTTTGCGCACACCTGAGCGAATGCCGCGTTGGATTTCTTCGACCGGCACGCCATAGGTTTCTTTGATGTCACCGCCAAACTCGCGGATGATGGCCAGCCATTCTTGCGGCACGCTGGAAGAACCATGCATGACCAAATGTGTGTTGGGAATGGATTGGTGGATGGCCACGATTTGCTCCATGGCCAAAATGTCGCCCGTGGGTTTGCGGGTGAATTTATAAGCACCATGGCTGGTGCCAATCGCGATCGCCAAAGCATCCACACCGGTGCGTTCAACGAAGTCTTTGGCCTGCACAGGGTCGGTCAACAACATGTCGTGCGTCAATTTGCCTACCGCGCCAATGCCGTCTTCTTCACCGGCTTCGCCCGTTTCCAAAGAGCCCAAACAACCCAACTCGCCTTCCACCGACACACCGACCGCATGCGCCATGTCGCACACGCGTTTGGTGACGTCGATGTTGTAGTCGTAGCTCGAGGGCGTTTTGCCGTCTTGCATCAACGAACCATCCATCATCACGCTGGAAAAACCCGAGCGAATCGATTGTTGGCAGACCGCGGGTGACACGCCATGGTCTTGGTGCATGACCACCGGAATATCGGGGTGCGATTCAATCGCTGCCAACACCAAATGGCGCAAGTACGCCTCGCCAGCATATTTGCGCGCACCCGCAGACGCTTGCAAGATGACCGGGCTGTGGGTTTCTTGTGCGGCCTCCATGATGGCTTGCACCTGTTCCAGGTTGTTGACGTTGAATGCGGGAACGCCATAACCGTGCTCGGCGGCGTGGTCCAAAACTTGTCGCAATGAGACGAGGGCCATATTGAAAACTCCAAATAAATGTAAAGAACGTACAGGTGTGTATCAGGCCTTTTTCTTGCGCTCCATCATGCGCCAGACAAAGGGGGTGAAGATCAATTGCATGGCCAGTTCCATCTTGCCGCCTGGCACCACCACAGTGTTGGCACGCGACATGAAAGAGTCGTGGATCATGTTGAGCAAATACGGAAAGTCGATGCCCTTGGGGTTGGCAAAACGAATCACCACAAAGCTTTCATCAGGCGCAGGGATTTCGCGTGCGATGAACGGATTGGAAGTGTCCACACAAGGCACGCGCTGAAAATTCACATGCGTGTGCGCGAATTGAGGACAGATGTAATTGACGTAATCGGGCATGCGACGCAAGATGGTGTCGGTCACCGCTTCGGTGGAATAGCCACGCTTGGATTTGTCGCGCCAGAGTTTTTGGATCCACTCCAAATTGATCACCGGCACCACGCCGATCAACAAATCGGGATGCTTGGCGATATTGACTTCGGGCGTGACAACTGCGCCATGCAGTCCTTCATAAAACAACAAATCGGTTCCTGCGGGCACGTCTTCCCAAGGGGTGAATGTGCCGGGCGATTGTTTGTAAGGCGCAGCTTCTTCTTCATCGTGCAAATATTTGCGGCGACGGCCACTGCCAGTTTCACCATAACTGCGAAACAAGGCTTCGAGTTCTGCAAACAAATTGGTGGTGGGGCCGA
>JALRAA010000347.1 GCA_023262645.1 Burkholderiaceae bacterium | reverse complement strand
ATGCTGCACAACCTAAAACACAACAAAGTGCTGCACGCCCAAAATTTGTTTGTCACGGTACGTAACCACGAAGTCCCTTGGATCGCAGATGACAAACGCATTGAGTTCACCGATTTGGGCAGCAATTGTTGGCAAGTCATGGTGCATTACGGTTTCATGGATGACCCGGACGTGCCGTTTGCCTTGTCGCTGCTGCGCGGCCAACTGGGCGATATCAACAGCATGAACACCAGTTACTTTCTCTCGCGCGACAGCATTGTGCCGACCGTAGGCGGTGGCATGTCGCAGTGGCGTGAAAAATTGTTTGCCCAGATGTACCTCAATGCCAGCGCGGCGGCAGACTTTTTGAATTTGCCCAGCAACTCGGTGGTGGAGATGGGCAGCAAAATCGAAATTTGACCCGCACCTTGGCTGCGCGGTGTTCGCTGTTAACCTTGCGCCATGAATGTATTGTTTGTTTGCGACCCGTTGTCTTCTTTTCACACCGAAAAAGACAGCACATTTACCATGATGCGGGAAGCACAAAGGCGCGGTCATGGCGTGTGGGCCTGCACCACCGCTGACCTGTATTGGCAAAGTGGTGAACCTGTCAGTGCCCGCATGCAGCATATTTCGCTGACTGGCCATGCGCTGGATTGGTTTTCTGTGCTGGCCACCCAAACCCGCGCTCTGGCCGACATGGATGCGGTACTCATGCGCAAGGACCCGCCTTTTGACAATGAATATTTTTATGCCACGCATTTGTTGAGTCAGGCCGAACGCGAAGGCGCCCAGGTGTTCAACCGGCCGCAATCGTTGCGCGAGCATCCCGAAAAACTTGCGCTGATGGAGTTTGCGGAATTTGCCAGCCCCACACTGGTCACGCGCAACCCGCAAGCCATTCGCGAATTTCATGCCTTGCACCAAGACATCATTCTCAAGCCCTTGGACGGCATGGGTGGCATGGGTATTTTTCGGGTGAAAGCCGACGGGCTGAACTTGGGCGCCATCATGGAGTCGCTCAACCGCGAAGGCAGCACCAGCGTCATGGTGCAAAAGTTTTTGCCAGCCATTGCACAGGGCGACAAACGCGTTTTGGTCATCAACGGGCAAGCCGTGCCGTTTGCGCTGGCGCGTATTCCACAAGGCGGCGAGGTTCGGGGCAATTTGGCGGCAGGCGGCAAAGGCGTTGCGCAACCCCTCACCGAGCGTGATTGGCAAATCGCCAAGGCGGTAGGCCCTGTGTTGGCTGCCAGGGGCTTGTTGCTGGTGGGTCTCGACATCATTGGCGACTGCTTGACCGAGGTCAATGTCACCAGCCCCACTTGTTTCCGAGAGATCACAGACCAAACCGGTTGCGATGTGCCTGCGCTGTTCATCGACGCGCTTGAGCACTGTCTGGCCGATCCGCACTGAGTGGCCATGGCCTACACACACGCAGTACAACAGTGATGAAGGTCTTTATCGAGCAGGCTTTATTCGAGCCCTATGCCTATGCCGCCAAAGAGCGGCTGAATGCGGTCAGGCCCTTTGAATATTCGCAAAGCCGCAACCATGTGCATGGTGCCGTCAGCATGTTGTCGCCGTATTTGACGCACGGCATTTTGAGCATTCCCGATGTGGCCGATTACATGTACCGGGTGCACCGCATGGGGGCGCAACACAAGTTCATTTATGAATTGGCGTGGCGCGAATATTTCCAGCATGTGCATCAGGTGCTGGGCGACGCCATCCATGCGAATTTGCACGAAGGCGTGTTGCCGCAAGACGCTTACAGCCAAGACATGCCAGACGATGTGCGCCATGGAGCCACTGGTGTGCCGGTGATTGACCAAGCAGTGCGGCAACTCTATTTCAATGGCTATGTGCACAACCATGCACGTTTGTGGTTGGCCAGTTATTTGGTGCACATACGCAAAGTGCATTGGCGCGTAGGTGCCGATTGGATGTACAGCCATTTGCTCGATGG
>JALRAA010000346.1 GCA_023262645.1 Burkholderiaceae bacterium | reverse complement strand
CGAATTTTTGATGCTGACTTTGTTGGCCGCAGCCGTTCTGTGGATGGGCATCTACCCCAAACCTTTCACCGATGTGATGCATGCGTCTGTGAGTCAACTGCTGCAGCATGTGGCCTTGAGCAAACTACCTCTATGAATGACACGATGAACTGCCTAGGAAGTCAACCATGATGAACAGTGTCAGCTGGATGACCGCATTGCCTGAAATTTTTTTGCTGTCGATGGCATGCGTCATCACGCTGGTTGACTTGTGGGTAAAAACCAAAGAACGTACCCTGACTTATTTGTTGACATTGGCCACTTTATTGGCCGTGGCTTTGATGCACGCCATGAATGCTTCCACCGGGCAAACCGTGTATGGCTTTGGACAAATGGTGGTGTCTGACGCGATGGGCAATTGGCTTAAATGCTTTGCCACCTTGGCGGTCATGGTCACCTTGATATACAGCCACCCCTACGCGGCTCACCGAAAAATGCTTGAAGGTGGAGAGCTGTTTTTGCTCAGCATGTTCTCTTTGCTCGGCATGTCGGTCATGATTTCGGGCAACAATTTCTTGGTCATTTACTTGGGTCTTGAATTGCTGACCCTCTCCAGCTACGCCTTGGTCGCCTTGCGCCGAGACAACGGCAATGCCACAGAAGCCGCCATGAAGTATTTTGTGTTGGGTGCTTTGGCCAGCGGCTTTTTGCTGTACGGCTTGTCGATGATGTATGGCGCCACGGGTTCTTTGGAGTTGTCCACCGTCTTCCAAGCCATTTCCAGTGGCCATATCAAACACCAAGTATTGGTATTGGGTGTCGTGTTTGTGGTGTGTGGCGTGGCTTTCAAATTGGGTGCTGCACCTTTTCACATGTGGGTACCTGACATTTACCAGGGCGCGCCCACTGCAGTGACATTGATGATTGCAGCTGCCCCCAAGCTGGCCGCGTTTGCCATGATGATGCGCTTGCTGGTGGACGGCATGTTGCCCCTTGCGATCGACTGGCAACAAATGATGATGGTGTTGGCGGTGCTGTCGCTGCTGATTGGCAATTTGTCTGCCATTGCACAAACCAATCTCAAGCGCATGTTGGCTTTTTCTACCATTGCACAAATGGGGTTTGTGTTGATTGGCATGTTGTCGGGCGTCAACCAAGGCAACACCTTGTCGGCTGCCAACGCCTACAGTTCAGCCATGTTCTACATGATCAGTTATGTGCTCACCACCTTGGGCGTATTTGGCGTCATTTTGTTGCTGGCCCGTGAAGGGTTTGAAAGCGAGGAAATTGCCGATTTGGCTGGTCTGAACCAACGCAGTCCCTTGTTTGCGGGTGTGATGGCCATTTGTTTGTTTTCCTTGGCGGGTGTTCCACCGCTGGTGGGCTTTTTTGCCAAACTCTCGGTGCTTCAGGCTCTGGTTGCTTCCGAGCAAATCAGCGCCTTGGTTTTGGCCGTTTTTGCGGTGATGATGTCGTTGGTCGGTGCGTTTTACTATTTGCGAGTGATCAAGGTGATGTACTTTGATCCACCGTTGACCGCCAGCACCGTGGTCGCCGATAACCATGTCAAAGCGGTGCTGGCTGTCAACGGTGGCCTGGTGCTGTTTCTGGGTGTGTTGCCCGGCGGGTTGATGTCCTTGTGTGCCGTAGCAGTTGTTCAAGCATTGGGCACCTGAAAAATTGTGCTTTGACATAATGCACCCATGAAAGTGCTCAATCTTCAGTGTCAGCACCAACACCAGTTTGAAGGCTGGTTTGGTTCAGAGGACGATTACCAGTCCCAGCGCGAACGCCAGTTGGTGGAATGCCCTGTTTGTGGCGATACCAATATCCACAAACGTTTGAGGCGGAAAGATTGAAAGTTTTCCTTGCCCATTCTGCTAGTATCTTGGTCTGCTTTAGAACATCTCCCTTGTGAATAAACATTTGATGTTGTATTCCACCTGGTCTTGTTGCACCTTCTATTATTCCAACCAAATGGATGTGTATTTGACC
>JALRAA010000345.1 GCA_023262645.1 Burkholderiaceae bacterium | reverse complement strand
GCCACCACTGGCAAACAAATCGAAGCAGCCGCCAAATTGTTCATGGCTCAAAACGGCAACAAAGTCGCTGGCCGAACCGTGGAGTTGATCATCAAAGACGACGGCGGCATGCCTGATGCTGCCAAGCGCATTGCGCAAGAATTGGTGGTGAATGACAAAGTGGGAGCATTGGGCGGTTTTGGGTTGACGCCGTTGGCCTTGGCGACTGCACCCATTGCCACACAATCTAAAACGCCCATGGTGGTCATGGCCGCAGCAACATCCATCATCACGGAGGCCTCTCCTTTCATCGTTCGCACCAGCTTTACATTGGCGCAATGTTCGGTTGCCATGGGTGACTGGGCGCCTAAAAATGGCATCAAGCGGGTGGTCACCTTGGTCAGCGACTATGGTCCAGGTATCGACGCAGAACGCTTTTTCAAAGAACGTTTTTTACTCAACAGCGGACAAATCATTGAGAGCTTGCGCGTGCCTTTGCGCAACCCTGACTTCGCTCCCTTTTTGCAAAAGGTTCGTGATCTAAAACCTGATGCGTTGTTTGTGTTCGTGCCGTCTGGCGCAGGCGCTGCTGTCATGAAACAGTTTTTAGAGCGGGGCATGGACAAAGCGGGTATTCGATTGATTGGCACGGGTGACTTGACCGATGACGATCAACTCAACGACATGGGTGAAGGCAGTTTGGGTGTGGTGACCAGCCACCACTATTCTGCGATTCATCCCTCAGCGGTCAACAAGAAATTTGTCGAGGCTTTCAAAAAAGCCAACAACGGTATGCGACCCAATTTCATGGCGGTCGGGGGATATGACGGTATGCGTGTAATTTACGACGCGTTAAAGGCCACCAAAGGCGGCCAAGGCGGCGGCGAAGCGTTGTTGGCGGCCATGAAAGGGCAGATATTTGAAAGTCCTCGCGGTCAAGTTTTCATCGATGCACAAACCCGCGATATTGTTCAAGACATTTATTTGCGCCGTGTTGAGAAAAAAAATGGCGAGCTCTATAACGTGGAATTTGATGTCATCAAGGGTGTGAAAGACCCCGGTAAAACCAAATAAGCCATGTTGACATTGCTGTTTGATGGCATTGCCTACGGCATGCTGCTGTATTTGATGGCCATTGGTTTGTCCATCACCATGGGGCTGATGAATTTCATCAATTTGGCCCATGGCGCTTTCGCGATGGTGGGTGGTTATGCGTTGGTGTTGCTGATGCAACATGCGGGTTGGCCTTTTTTGCTTTGTGTGCCTGTTGCGTTTGTCTTGACCGCTTGCTTGGGTTTGGTGTTGGAAGTCACCTTGTACCGGCGCATGTACGACAAGCCTCACCTGGACCAAGTGCTTTTTTCCATCGGCTTGACCTTCATGGCCGTGGCAGCCGTGGACTTCGCGGTGGGGTCGACGCAGCAGTTGGTGCAGTTGCCCGATTATTTGAAAGGCCGCACCGAATGGTGGGATGGCGCTCTCGGCATGGGCCATTACCGTTTGGCCATCATCTTCGTGTGTGTGGTGTTGGCTTTCGCTTTGCAATGGCTGCTGGTCAACACCCGTTACGGCGCGCAATTGCGTGCTGCGGTGGATGACAGAACCGTCGCCTCTGCGATGGGTATTCCCGTCAACACCATTTTCATGACCACTTTTGCGGTGGGCTCGGGTTTGGCCGGCCTGGGCGGTGCTTTATCGGCCGAGGTGCTGGGCCTGGACCCGACGTTTCCGCTCAAATTCATGGTTTATTTTTTGATCGTGGTGGCCGTAGGCGGTACCAGTTCTTTGACGGGGCCCATGCTTGCCGCGCTGCTGCTCGGTATTGCGGATGTCGCAGGGAAATACTATGTACCCAAGCTGGGCGCATTCATTGTCTATGCCGTCATGGTTTTGGTGCTGATGTGGCGCCCCCAAGGTTTGTTTGCACGGAGTAACGCATGAACCGGGTATCGATCGGTTTTTACAGCGATGCCCGGCCCAAACCCTGGGAAGCGCTGGTGTGG
>JALRAA010000344.1 GCA_023262645.1 Burkholderiaceae bacterium | reverse complement strand
ATGTGTTGTTGAATCGCCGAGTACTGTTGCACGTCATCGAGCAACAACACCTCCCATGCTGGGTTGAACGCATCCGGCTGGTGGGTGGTTCTGTCCATCCAACCCACCTCGGCACCTTGTTGTCGAATGTGTTGCGCCACCGCTTTGAGCAAATGGGTTTTGCCGCTGCCTTGGTCGCCCCACAAGTAGGTAGGTACCGGGGATCGGGTGCGGCCAGCCATCCACAATTCCAAATGCGAGAGAGCCGCGGCATTGTGACCGGGATGGAAATTGGCCAAGCTGGGCCCCACCGACACCCCGATGTCCAACGCGATTTGCTTCATGGGCGTCTAACCTGCATACAAACGGCTGGCGAAATAGCGTTCACGCAAACGCCGCAATGCCACCAACAACACCGCACTGGCAGGCAAGGCGATCAAGACACCCACAAATCCGAGCAACTGGCCAAAGGCCAATAACGCAAAAATAACGACCAGCGGATGTAAGCCAATACGCTCGCCGATCAACCGGGGCGTGAGGACAAAACTTTCGAGTAACTGGCCAACCCCAAAAACAACCAACAACATCACACCGGCTTGCATGGGCGCCATTTCCAAAAACCCCGAAAGCGCAGCCAACAACAAGCCGACACCAAAACCGACATAAGGCACAAACACCGCCATACCGGTCAACAGGCCAATCGGCCAGGCCACCGACAAGCCAAACAACGATAAACCTGCGACGTAATAAACCGACAAGCACAGCATGACCAACAACTGCCCGCGCACATATTCGCCCAAGACACTGTCCGCCTCTTGGACAAAGCGGCTCACTGCCGGCTCTGCTTGGCGGGGCAACCAATCGCGCATGTGTGCCAGCAAATGGTGTCCATCCATTAGCCAATAAAACAAAGCCACTGGGATCAACACCAAATTACCGATCAAGGCCAGCGCCACACTGCCGCCTATGCGCAACGAGGCCAGCACCGAATCCATGCCGTTGTGCCACAAAGCCTGTGTTTGGGCAGCGACGAAATCTTTGATGCCTTGCGGGTCAAGTTGAATATCGATACCCACGCTTTGCAGCAACGGCACCAGCGTGGTTTGCAATTGGGCCAGCAAAACAGGCAATTGGCTTTGTAAACGCGCTGCTTCTTTGAACAACACCGGGACGATCAGCCCGACAAATGCCACCAATAACAACAAACAAATGGTTTCGCACAACAACACCAAGACGAAACGAGGCACATGGGGCCCGCACAAGGTTTGCAATCGGCGCAACAAAGGTGACAGCACATAGGCAATCACCGCAGCGATCAAAAATGGGGTGAGCACCGGCGCCAACCACCACAGCAACGCGGACAAGAGACTGCCGATCAGCAACCAGGCGGCGTAAAAACGGTAGTCGGGGGAAGTGGACATCAGGCGAAAAGTACCCGGATTTAGAATGGTTCGATTCTATCGATCCGCCCCCAGGCGCATTCGCAGCGCCCATACCCATGAACAAACCACTTTCTTACAAAGACGCAGGCGTTGATATAGATGCCGGAGACGCCTTGGTTGAACGCATCAAACCTTTGGCGAAAAAAACCTTGCGCGATGGCGTATTGGCTGGCATTGGCGGTTTTGGTGCGCTGTTTGAAGTCCCCAAAAATTACCGCGAACCGGTTTTGGTCAGTGGCACCGACGGCGTCGGCACCAAACTCAAACTGGCGTTTGAATGGAACATGCACAACACCGTTGGCATCGACTTGGTGGCCATGAGCGTCAACGACGTATTGGTTCAAGGCGCTGAGCCTTTGTTCTTTTTGGACTATTTCGCCTGCGGCAAACTCGACAACCGGGTCGCGGCCGACGTCGTGAAAGGGATCGCGGAGGGCTGCGAGTTGGCCGGCTGCGCGCTCATTGGCGGCGAAACCGCCGAAATGCCGGGCATGTATCATGGCCATGATTATGATTTGGCCGGCTTTGCCGTGGGCGCTGCCGAACGCGGCACGCTTTTGCCGCGCGCCGATCTA
>JALRAA010000343.1 GCA_023262645.1 Burkholderiaceae bacterium | reverse complement strand
ACCGCACCCGTTGCCATGCCAGCCAACGCGCCGTCTGTGCCCAACATCACGGCGCGCAAATCGTGGTCGTTTCCCACACAGCAAAACACCATGTCAGCGCCTTGGGCGGCTTCGCGGGGCGTGGGGGCGCTGGTATGCCCAGGGAATTCTGTGCACCAGTCTTTGGCTTTGGCAGGGTTGCGGTTGTACACGGTGACAGGGTGGCCTGCGAGTGCGAGGTGGCCAGCCATGGGGTAGCCCATGACGCCCAGTCCGATGAATGCGACTTTGGTGGGCGGGCAAGGTTCGTAGGTTTTAGAGTGGGTGCGGGGCATGGCTGTGTCCTTGTGTTTTTTCTGATCTTAATCAACTCCACACTGGCCTTCATGTCACGTGGCGGTTAGCCTCTGCCGGGCTGATGGTTTGCGATGTCACCAGTTTTTCCAGCGATTGCGCCAATGTTTGCATGCCAAATTGCGCGCCGGTTTGCAAGGCATTGGGCAGTTGTGCGGTTTTGTTTTCTCGGATCAAGTGACGCACAGCCGGGGTGGCATACAGCACCTCATGCGCGGCCACGCGGCGTTGTCCATCCTTGTGCAAACACAGGGTTTGCGTGACCACGGCCAACAACGACAAGCTGAGTTGGCTGCGCACCAACGATTTTTCTTCGGCTGGAAACACATCGACCAAGCGTTCCACCGCTTGCGTGGCGCTGCGGGTGTGCAAACTGGCCAACACCAAGTGGCCGGTTTCGGCAGCCGCCAAGGCCAGGCGAATCGTGGTGAGGTCGCGCAATTCGCCGACCATGATGACATCCGGATCTTGTCGCAACGCCGCACGCAACGCCAAATCGAAACTGGCGCAATGACCGGGCACACTGCGTTGTTGCACCAAACTGCGTTGGCTGGAGTGTTCAAACTCGATCGGGTCTTCCAGCGTGAGTATGTGCAAGGCTTGGGTGGTGTTGAGGTGGTGAAGCAATGCCGCCAGCGTGGTGGACTTGCCCGAACCAGTGGCGCCGGTCACCAGCAGCAAACCGTTGGCATGCATCGCCCAATCACGCAAAACAGGCGGTGCGCCAATGTCTTGCAAACTGGGAATGGCCGCAGGAATGGCGCGCCACACCGATGACCACCCGCGTTGTTGTGCAAACACATTCACACGAAACCGGCCCAGGTCGTCAACCGATACAGCGGTGTCATGGTCCTGTGCATGGGTGGGCAGCTTGTCAGCGCCAAGGGTTGGCTGCAAGCTGTTTGACGCAGGCCAATCCGGCAGGGCAGAGGCCAGCAATGCAGGCATTTGGTCAGGGGACAGCGGTGGGTGTGCCAGAGCTTGCAGTTGCCCCAAATGGCGCACCATGGGCGGCAACCCTGCGCTCAAGTGCAGATCGGAGGCGCCCATGTGCCGAGCCTGTGACAGCCATTCGAGCAGTCGTGTGTCCATGGTGTGTGCTTGTTACAGTTCACGCCATGATCAGCGAGATACAACAGCGTTACCAAGCCGTGCGTGCACGCATCACGCAAGCAGCGTTGCAAGCAAGCCGCAACCCGGATGACGTGCAACTGTTGGCCGTCTCCAAAACCTTTGCCGCCGAACAGGTGCGCGAAGTCGCTGCGTTGGGACAGCGCGACTTTGGCGAAAACTATGTGCAAGAAGGCGTGGACAAAATCGCTGCGTTAAAAGATCTGCCCGGCTTGGTGTGGCATTGCATCGGCCCGTTGCAAAGCAACAAAACCCGCTTGGTCGCGGAGCATTTTGATTGGGTGCACAGCGTGGACCGCCTGAAAATCGCCCAGCGATTGAGCGAGCAACGCCCGGCACACTTGCCGCCCATGCAAGTGTGTTTGCAAGTCAACATCGATGGCGGCCCCACCAAAGCCGGTGTGACACCCAGCGATGCACTGGCTTTGGCGCAAGCTGTGGCGGCCTTACCTAGACTGGTGTTGCGTGGCCTGATGACAATTCCCGACCCTGTCGAAGGTTTTGATGCACAACTGGTGGTGCACATGCAAGCCAAAC
>JALRAA010000342.1 GCA_023262645.1 Burkholderiaceae bacterium | reverse complement strand
GCGGTTTTGCGAATTGATTCCCGGTGCGGGACACTGGGTTCAGCAAGAGCAGGCGCTACGGGTGAACCGGCGCCTGCTGGATTTTTTGAACCAACTGTGAAGCGGATTAACCGATCAGGTCAACTTTGCCGTTGATGTCCATCACGCCAGTGATGACGCTGAGTTTGGGATGGCGTTTTTTGACACCTTCGCGGAAGGCTGCCAGTGCCTCGCCATGTGCCTCGGTTTCTGATTCACGCTTGGACACAGCGGCTTCACCGAACGCCAATTTCGCCGCACCGCAATCGCGGTGGGTGATGCCAACCACGCGCTTGATTTTGTGCAATGACACGGTGACATCCAAGTTGTCCCAATAGGTTTTGTGCCAAGCCTCGAACTTGGGATGCACCGCACCGATGGGGCCGCCAGCCATCACAAAATGGCTGTAGTTGTCTTCCAATTTATCGCGGCTCACACCTTGCAACAAACCCATGTATTGCCAGCTGAGGGTGGTGAAACGGGGGTCAATGCAATTGAACAACGTGGACTCGTAATTGCCGCCACCTGCCCAACTAGCGCCTGGCGCCGCCAAAGCCAAACCTGTTGCCATGGCACCGGCTGCACCCCAATTCAAAAAATCACGGCGACCCATGGTGTTGCCACGCGAGGTCACTGGTGGAGTGCAGCAAGCGCATGGCGCCAATTTGCTGGAAATAGATTGGAAAACGCTTTCAGACATGGGCTTCACCTTATGAATGTTTAAAACAACTGACTTGGTATCGACCACCCGTCATAAGGCAGCCAAACAAAAGGTCAGCATAGACATAGATCGACACGAATTCTGTAAATTTAAGCGGAAAATTGAATTTCTCAGGGTTTGTCATTACCCAATACGGTGGTTTCTTTCAAGCCCGCATATTGCGTGTGGCGCTGGATAAATACCAATTGGTTAATTTTTTCATCAGGCACGCCCAAAATCTCCAAGGTGTGCGTCGCCAAACTCAAGCTGACTTCAAACGCATCGGGAATGACCTCGTGCGCGCCCGCTTGTTTGAGCAAGACCATGTCGTGTTCATCTCGGGTGCGAACCAACACAGGCACATTGGGCGCGTGTTTATGCACCAATGCGATCACGCCCAAAGCCGTGGTCGTGTCGTCAAAACTCACGACAACTGCCGATGCTCGGTTCAAACCTGCAGACATCAAATTGGAGAGCTGAAACGAATCGCCCACTTCGACATGGTGACCATCCATGACGGCAGATTTCACCACCTCTGGGTTCACATCCAAGGCGATGTAAGAAATGTTTTGTTGCGCCAGCAATTGGCACAAATTGCGTCCGGTGTGTCCAAAGCCGCACACCAACACATGGCGGTCGATGGCCATGGCATGGCTGGCGATGGTCGTGATTTGTAACGACTGGCTTAACCAGTCGTCTGGTGAAAAACGAAACACCAAGCGGTCGGCATGTTGGATCAAAAACGGCGTGGCCAACATCGACAACACCATGGCCGCCAAGACGGGGTTGGACCATTGAGGGTCGATGAGACCTTGCGCCAAACCCAATGAGAGCAACACAAACCCAAACTCGCCCGCTTGCGCCAAATAAATACCGGTGCGTGCTGCGACGCCGTTGCTGGCCCCGCCACTGTAGGCCAATACAGCGATCAAGACCGCTTTGACCAACACAGGAATGAATGTCAACACCAACACCCAAGGCCACTGCTGTTGCAACACGTGCCAATCAAGCTTCATGCCGAGTGTGATGAAAAATAATCCCAGCAACACGTCGTGAAAAGGACGAATGTCTTCTTCCACACGGTGCTTGTAATCGGTTTCAGCAATCAACATGCCCGCCATGAACGAGCCCATTGCCATTGACAAACCCGCGTGCTCGGTGAGCCAGGCCAGGCCCAGCGTGATGAGCAGCAGATTGAGGATGAACAGCTCCTCGCTCTTGCGCCGCGCCACCAGCGTGAGCCACCAGCGCATCACCTTCTGCCCGCCGGACAGCAGCACCGCG
>JALRAA010000341.1 GCA_023262645.1 Burkholderiaceae bacterium | reverse complement strand
TTCATTTATTTGGGCGCATGGGAGCCGAGTGCGTTTTCCGTGGACCAATCGTTTCGCTTGTTGTTCATGGTCATCATTGGCGGCATGGGCTCGATCATGGGCGGTTTTTTGGGGGCGGCTTTTATCGTGGTGCTGCCGATTTTTCTGAACCAGTTTTTGCCTGTGCTGGCAGGTTGGTTGGGCATGGCGATTTCCACCACCGTGGTGTCGCACACCGAGTTGATGATTTTTGGCGCATTGATCGTGTGGTTCTTGATCGTCGAGCCCCATGGCTTGGCGCGGTTGTGGTCCATTGGCAAGCAGAAAATGCGCGTGTGGCCGTTCCCGTATTGACAGGGGTGTGAGCTGTTTGTGTGAACTGTTTTTGAAGGAGACGAAGATGAAAAAATCAGTCGTGTGGTTGTCTGCGGTGTTGACTTCGGTGTTGTTGTCATCGGGGACGCCAGCGTGGGCGCAAGCCAAAGAACAATTCGTGCCTGTGTTGTCATACCGCACCGGACCCTATGCGCCCAACGGCACGCCGTGGGCCAATGGCTTTGTCGACTATCTCAAGTTGGTCAATGCCAAAGGCGGCATCAACGGTGTGAAGATCGCCTACGAAGAATGCGAAACCGGATATGACACCGCGCGCAGCGTCGAATGCTACGAGCGCCTGAAAAGCAAGAACCCCAGCTTTGTGCAGACCTTGTCCACGGGTGCCACCTTCGCTATCACTGAAAAAGCACCGGGCGACAAAATTCCCGTGTTGACGGTGGGCTATGGCCGCAGCGAAAGCGCCGATGGCGCGGTGTTCAAGTGGAACTTCCCGCAGATGGGCACGTATTGGTCGGGCGCTGACATCATCTTGCAAGCCATCGCCAAAAAAGAAGGCGGCTGGGACAAACTCAAAGGCAAAAAAGTCGCGCTCGTCTACCACGACAGCCCATTTGGCAAAGAGCCGATTCCTTTGATGCAAGAGCGTTCACGCAACCATGGTTTCGAATTGCAACTCTTACCCGTTACGCCGCCCGGCGTGGAACAAAAAGCCACGTGGTTGCAAGTGCGTCAATCCAAGCCTGACTATGTGGTGCTGTGGGGATGGGGTGTGATGAATTCCACTGCCATCAAAGAAGCGCAAGCCACGGGTTATGCCCGCGAAAAAATGTATGGCGTATGGTGGGCCGGTGCTGAGCCCGATGTGAAAGACGTGGCCGAGGGTGCCAAGGGCTACAACGCCGTCACCATTCAGCATGGCGCCGAACCCAATGCCGACATTGTCAAAGCCTTGCTGACCCAAATCCACGGCAAAGGCCAAGGCACGGGCCCCAAAGAGGAAGTGGGACAGGTGCTGTATTTGCGCGGCGTGATGAGCGCGATGATCGGTATCGAAGGCATTCGTGCGGCGCAAGAGCGTTTTGGCAAAGGCAAAGTCATGACCGGCGAACAAGTGCGCTGGGGCTTGGAGAACCTGAACCTGACACAAGCCAAGTTGGATGCGCTCGGCTTCAAAGGTGTGATGCGCCCGATCAGCACGTCTTGCATGGACCACATGGGCGCGGCTTGGACGCGTATTCACACGTGGAACGGCAAGGCTTGGGAATTCACATCGGACTGGATGCAGGCCGATGAACAAATTTTGAAGCCACTGGTCAAAGCCACGGCCGACAAGTACGCTGCTGAGAAAAAACTCACGCGCCGCACTGGGCAAGACTGCCAGTCCTGATGCCAGCCTCGCCAAACGAGAAAGCCATGAGCACGCCCAACATTGTTTTGAATGTCAATGGCATCGAGGTCATCTACAACCATGTGATCCTCGTGCTCAAGGGCGTGTCATTGCAAGTGCCTGAACGCGGCATTGTGGCTTTGCTCGGTGGCAACGGTGCAGGCAAAACCACCACCTTGCGCGCGATCTCCAATTTGCTCAAAGGCGAGCGTGGCGAAGTCACCAAGGGCAGCATTGAATTGCGCGGTGAGCGCATTGAAAACCTCAGCCCTGCTGATCTGGTGCAACGCGGTGTGGTGCAGGTCATGGAAGGGCGGC
>JALRAA010000340.1 GCA_023262645.1 Burkholderiaceae bacterium | reverse complement strand
ATCGCTTCCATGTCGGCCGACTGCCCAAAAATATCGACTGCCATGATGGCCTTGGTGTAGGGTGTGATGTTGGCTTCAATGGACGCTGGGCTGATGCAAAATGTTTTAGGGTCAATGTCTGCAAAAACTGGAATAGCATTCCAGTGCAAGATAGCCGTGGCACTGGCGCACATGGTCCAAGGCGGCACGATGACTTCGTCACCTGGTTGAATACCGATGGCACCCACAGCGGCAATCAACCCACTGGTCCACGAGTTGACCGTGATGGCATGCTTGACACCAAAGTGCTGGGCGCACAAGGCTTCAAACTCTTTCACCTTGGGTCCGCCCAAAAAGTCGGGGTGCCAAGCGCCAATGAATTGCGACAAGACACCGCTTTCTATCACCGCTTTGGCAGCTTGCACTTCTTCCTCGCCAATCGGGTTGTAGTGCTTGAAGCTTTGGGTGATGGTGGCGGGGCCACCGAGCAAAGCCAATTTGGTTTTCATGCGGCTACTCTTTTGTGTTGAGGTTGAGTCCACTTGGCCAGAGCCTGTTGTTGAATGTGTTCACATAAACTTTGCGCTTGCAACGCATGAATACCAGTGCAAGCCAATGCCGCACCTTGCGTCAACGCATCGTACAAATTGACTACTGCGTTTTGTAAAGCCGATGAACCTTGGGTTGCAATCCATTCCCCGTGGTTTAAGAAGCTATAACCCGGCAGTTGCGCACTGGGTTCAGCATGGCGAAAGCGCCAGCGTGCACCGCCGTCTTCCATGGAAATAACGCCTTTTTCGGTCACCACCTGCATTTCAAATATGGAATAGTCTTTTGCATGGGCGATATTCAACTGAATCGGCACACCATCTTGATTGACCAGACATGTATCCACACTGGGATCGGTTTCGAAATGATCCAACACGGCTTGCCCCACATGGGTAATTTGTAAAGGGCCAAAAAGGTTCAGCAACAAATCCATCATGTGGCTGCCATTGTTTAAAGCGCCTTTGTTGTAGACCGCTGAAACCGAGCGCACAGCGCCCCACTTCCCTAGAGCCAATTGTTGTTTTATATGCTGCACCTCTGGAGACCAACGGCGGCTATGGTTGACTGCCAGCATCACTTTTTTTTCCGCACAGTCGTGCATGGCTTTTTGGGTTTCGCGGACAGATTGGGTGACGGGTTTTTCACAAAAAATCAGTCGCGGATTGAATACCAATGCGGACTGAATGTCTTGCGCATGCGCATCAGTGGGCGAGCAAATACTGACCACATCAAATGGGCCCAGGTCTTGTGGTATTGCTTGCCAATTGGCGTAACCATGAGAGATTTTCCAGCGATTTTGAAAGGCTTTGCGTTGTGCGGTGTCTGGGTCAATGCAACAAGTGATTTCAAAACCACCATGCTGTTGAAACGCCTTGGCGTGACCCAAGGGAAAAGCCTCCTCAGGCTGAAGCAAGTCATAGCCGCCGGCCATGTTGCCGCAACCGATGAGCAAGACCTTGTACTTCGTATTCATCACATCAAATCCCAGCTCAGCGCTGTTCCACGGGCCACGGCATGCTTCACGGTTTTACCCAACACCTGTTCGAGGTATTTGGTGGGCAAACCTAAGCCTGGACGAATGGCGCGGACATTGTCTGCAGTCAACATCTCACCTGCTTGCAGGTCTTTCACGATATACAGTGAACGCCTGAACATCAGGGATTTTGCTTCTGCGGTTGTCGGTCCATAGGCTACTCGACCTAAAGCCTGCCAAGCTCGTTCTGTTTCCACCACCAACTGCGCCATTTCATCTGGCTCCATCGAGAAACTGCTGTCAACTCCACCATCAGACCGTCGGAGGGTGAAGTGTTTTTCAATCACGGTGGCCCCTAAGGCCACGCTCGCTACTGAGACGCCCACACCCATGGTGTGGTCTGACAAGCCCACTTCGCAACCAAACAATTCACGCATGTGCGGAATGGTCAGGATGTTGGTGTTGTCTGCGGTAGCTGGATAAGTGCTGGTGCATTTCAACAGCACCAAGTCTTTGCAGCCC
>JALRAA010000033.1 GCA_023262645.1 Burkholderiaceae bacterium | reverse complement strand
GTTCTCGGGATAAAACGCGGTCTGGTCGATCGCCGCCAGCGCCATCTGGCGCAGCGTCTGCGCGGGTTTGTCCACCGTGAACACGCCCTCGCCCTCGTCCATGCGGATGAACCATTGCGCTGCCGCTCGGTAAATCACCGGCGATTTGTGGCGCCAGCAATGCGGGTAACTGTGCGTGATGCCGTGGGTGGACAACAAGCGTCCTGCGTCTTGCAAGGTTTGCAAAATGGTCGGCACGGCCTTCCAAATATGTTGTCCCCCAAACAGCGCAAAGTCGGCGGCGTAAGCACCGTTGCCTTGCACCGGATTGAGGATGTCGTCATAGGCCAAGCCGTGCGCCACGCACGAGTTGAAGTCGTCCACACCGTAAGCCGGTGCGCTGTGAACAATGCCCGTTCCATCTGCATCGGTGGCGTAATCCGCCAAGTACACCGGCGCGGTGCGTTGGTAAGCCGAGTTCACATGCGACAGTGGATGGTGAAACTCGATCAAATCCAAAGACTGGCCTTTGCAAGTGGCTACTGCTTGGCCGCTGAGTTGCCAGCGTTCCAGACATTTCTCCACCAGCGATTCGGCACACACAAAATAACCGCGCTCGGTGTCCACCAGCGCATAGTTCAACTCGGGGTTCAGGTTCAACGCTTGGTTGGCCGGGATGGTCCAAGCGGTGGTGGTCCAGATGACCGCAAACGCTTGTTTGTGCAAGGTGTTCAGACCGAACGCCTTGGCCAGTTTGTCGGGTTGGGCGCACAAAAACGCCACATCCAAGGTGTCGCTTTTTTTGTCAGCGTATTCGATTTCAAACTCGGCCAGCGAAGAACCGCAATCGAAACACCAATACACCGGTTTGAGGCCTCGGTACACAAAACCGCGTTCAATCACGCGTTTGAATGCGCGGATTTCACCCGCTTCGTTGGCAGGGTCCATGGTGCGGTAGGGTCGCTCCCAGTCACCCAAGACACCTAAGCGTTTGAAGTCTTCGCGTTGTTGTTCGATTTGTTCACTGGCGTAGGCGCGGCATTCGGCCTGCACATCGGCACGGCCCAAGCCGGCAGTTGCTGTACCACCTTCTTTGGCGGCTGTGGGCGCGCCCAATTTTTTGCCGTGCAGTTTTTCGATGGCGTTTTCGATCGGCAAACCGTGGCAGTCCCAACCGGGGATGTATTGCGCGTCAAAACCAGCGAGTTGACGGCTTTTGACAATCATGTCTTTGAGGACTTTGTTGAGCGCGTGTCCGATGTGCAATTTGCCATTGGCATACGGCGGGCCGTCGTGCAACACAAACAAGGGCTGACCGTGGCGTGCCATGCGCAACTGTTTGTACAAACCTTGCTCAGCCCAGTTTTTGGCCCACGCCGGTTCGCGTTTGGGCAAGTCGCCGCGCATGGGAAATGGCGTATCGGGCAAATTCAATGTCGCGCGGTAATCGGTGGCGGTTGGCTGGTGGTGTGGTTCGGTCATGGCAATCAGGTATTTGGGTATTCAATGAAGGAGGGCTGGCGCAGCGGCTTGGGGAGCAATTTGCACGCTGGGGAGAGGACGCGGGGCAAGGTGCGTCATGCAGGCCCTGTCAAATTCGGGCGGCCAACCAGGCGCGTGCATCGTCGCAGTCGCGCTGTATGCCCTGGTTAAGGGCTTGCAGGCTGTCGTACTTCAATTCATCGTGTAATTTGTGCAGCAGTTCCACCCGCACGAGTTTACCGTAGCCCCCCTCAGCACCGAGATGGGAAGGCCAATCCAGACAATGGGTTTCAAGCAGCACCTGACCTTGGTTCACATCGTTGGCATCCAAGGACGGTCGCACACCGAAATTCGCCACGCCGGGCAACGGTTGGGCATCCAGTCCATGCACCATGGCCACAAAAATACCGCTGGCCGCGGGTTTGGCATGGCCAAAACGCAGATTCAATGTGGGGCATTGCAATTCACGCCCGAGTTTGCGGCCATGCACCACATGGCCTGACACCGCATAGGGCCGACCCAGCAACACAGCTGCTTGGCGCATGTCGCCTTGTGCCAATGCGTGTCGCACCGCAGAGCTGGAGACGCGCAATGTGCCAGACGCAGGGGATTCGGCAATTTCATAACTGTTCATGCGCGCCACTTCAAAACCATGTTGCTGGCCGCTGACAGACAGCGCGGCAAAGTCGCCTGCGCGTTGTGCGCCATAGCGGAAATCGTCGCCCACCAGCACATAACGGGCACCTAAACCCTCGACCAACACCTCTTTCACAAACGCTGAAGGTGTGAGCGCAGCCAATCCGGCATGAAAAGGCATGACCACACATTGGCTGATGCCGCAGGCTTCGAGTTGCGCCAGTTTGTCGCGCAACGTGGCGATGCGTGCCGGCGCGATATCGGGTTGTTGGCGTACTTTGGCAAAGAAATCGCGTGGATGCGGCTCAAAGGTCAGAACGCATGCGGGCACGCCGCGTTGTCGCGCTTCGTGGTGCAACAACGCCAACATGGCTTGGTGGCCACGGTGCACACCATCGAAATTACCGATGGTCAGCGCACAGGTTTGCGCCAATTCAGGATGCTGAATGCCTCTGTAAATCTGCATGTTTAACGTAGGGTTGTCAATGCCGTGTCTTGGAAACAAGGTATATTGTCAAGGAATTGACGTCAGTGCTCGCTTATCTCATTGGAGGTGAATGTTGAAGGTCTTGAAGCTGTCTGCCCAAGGGTTGCCGCAGTCTTGGATATCGCTGGAACAAGCCGTCACGCATTACGCGGCGGATGAAGTGCGTTGGGAGGCCGGCGTAGAAATCGCGGTGTACCGTGGTGGTTACAACGCCGTCACCGGCATACAGTCCAAAATCGTCATCAACAGCATCATCGGTACCAAGGGCGTTCCCCGCATCAACCCGTTTGATCTCAAGCCTGGCTTGACCAACAGCAAATTGTTTGCCCGTGATCGCAACTTGTGCGCCTACTGTGGCGATGATTTTCACGAAACCGACCTCACCCGCGAACACATCATTCCCTTCGGTCAACACGGCCAAGACAGTTGGATGAACGTTGTGACGGCATGCAAAACCTGTAACCACCGCAAAGCCAACCGCACACCCGAGCAAGCGCGCATGCCCTTGCTCTACGCCCCTTACACGCCCTCGCTGTGGGAAGACTTCATATTGCGCAACCGCCGCATATTGGCGGACCAAATGGAGTTTTTGATGGCGCATTTGCCGCGCAATTCGAGGTTGGCGGCTTAAGGGTGATCGTTCAGATTTTTGAAGTATTCGGCCACCACCCTCGGATAAATCACATGCTCTTGTGTCAGCACGCGTGCTGACAAGGTGTCGGCGGTGTCATTCGTTAACACCGGCACGGCGGCTTGCGCCAGGATGGGCCCGTGATCGAGTTCGGTGGTGACCAGATGCACCGTGGCGCCTGCCACACGGCAACCGGCATCTATCGCACGCTGGTGCGTGTGTAGACCGGGGAACGCAGGCAGCAATGAGGGGTGGATATTCAAGAGACGCCCTTCGTAATGCACCACAAAACCGGGCGTCAGAATGCGCATGAAACCGGCCAACACCACCAAACTGGGTTCGTAGGCATCAATGGTTTGCCGCAATACATCATCAAAGGCTGTGCGCGGGTCTGCGCGGTCGGCAAACGCGGTGTGGTCTACCACTTGGGTGGTCAATCCCATGGCCGCTGCGCGTTGCAAGCCTTTGGCATCAGGCCGGTTGCTGATCACTGCAGCGATGCGTGCGTTCAGTGTCTGTTCCCAGCGATCACGCTCAGCGGTTCGCGCGATCGCCTGCATGTTCGAGCCGCTGCCTGAGATCAGAATCACAATCTGTTTCATAACGGTCATTATGCGCAATGAACCAACTGTCACTCCGCTTAGGTTAAATTCGCACGGTCGTGCTAAAACACAATGGATTGAACGATTGGTGGCCGTCGAGCCGCTTGGAGAAAACACATGGATTTGGCATTCACGCCGCAAGAACAAGCATTTCGCGAAGAAGTGCGCGAATGGGTCAAAGCCCATTTGCCCGAAGCATTGGCCCACAAAGTTCACCATGCTTTGCGCCTCACCCGTGACGACATGCAGTCGTGGGCAAAGATATTGGGCCGCAAGGGCTGGCTGGGTTATGGCTGGCCCAAAGCGTTTGGTGGCCCCGGCTGGAATGCCGTGCAAAAACATTTGTTCGAAGAAGAATGCGCATTGGCGGGCGCACCCAGGGTGGTGCCTTTCGGGCCGGTCATGGTGGCGCCTGTCATCATGGCGTTCGGCAATGCAGAACAACAACAGCGGTTCTTGCCGGGCATCGCCAGCGGTGAAGTCTGGTGGAGCCAGGGTTACAGCGAACCTGGATCGGGTTCAGACTTGGCGTCGCTCAAAACCCGCGCAGAACGCGTCGGCAACCATTACATCGTCAATGGACAAAAAACCTGGACCACGCTGGGTCAATTCGGCGAATGGATTTTTTGTTTGGTGCGCACCAGCAGCGAAGGCAAGCCGCAAACCGGTATTTCTTTTTTGCTGATTGACATGAAGTCGCCTGGCGTGAGTGTGCGGCCCATTCGTTTGTTGGATGGCGAATGCGAGGTCAATGAAGTGTGGTTTGACAACGTGAAAGTTCCCGCCGAGAACCTGATCGGACAAGAAAACAAAGGCTGGGACTATGCCAAGTATTTGCTGGCGCATGAACGCACCAACATCGCCGATGTCAACCGCGCCAAGCGCGAATTGGAGCGTTTGAAGCGCATAGCCAAAGCAGAAGGTGTGTATGACGATATGCGTTTTCGTGACGAAATCGCCAAACTCGAAGTCGATGTGGTGGCACTGGAGATGATGGTGTTGCGAGTTCTCAGCGCTGAGAAATCGGGCAAACAATCGTTGGATATTGCGGGCTTGCTCAAAATTCGCGGATCGGAAATACAGCAGCGCTACAGCGAATTGATGATGTTGGCCGCAGGACCCTTTAGCTTGCCGTTTATTCAAGAGGCCATGGAGGCCGGATGGCAAGGCGACCATGTGGGTGCGGCGCATTGCGCACCGTTGGCGTCCACCTATTTCAATATGCGCAAGACCACCATTTACGGTGGCTCCAACGAAGTACAGCGCAATATCGTTGCCAAAACCGTTTTGGGTTGAACCTCGGCAACTCTCAAACACACAAGGAACACCATGGATTTTGATTTTTCAGACGAACAAGAGCAATTGCGAGATGCTGTTCGCAAATGGGTTGATAAGGCTTATACGTTTGATGACCGACGCCGCATCGTCGCCGATGGGGGTTTCTCACCTTCTGTTTATCAGTCTTTGGCCGAGTTGGGTTTGTCAGGCTTGTATGTGCAAGAAGCCTATGGTGGCATGGACATGGGGCCGGTTGAAGGCATGGTGGTCATGGAAGAGTTGGGGCGCGGTATGTTGCTCGAACCTTTGAGCCATGCATGGATGGCTGCGGCGGTGTTACAGGCGTTTGCCTCAGAAGATTTGAAACACGATTGGCTGCCACGCATTGCCAGTGGTGAAGCCCTGATGGTGTTGGCGCAACAAGAGCGAGGTAACCGTTATGCGTTGCATACCTGCCGAACCACGGCTGTCAATAACCAAGGTCATTGGTTTGTCAGCGGCCACAAAAGTTTGGTGCCAGCCAGCGACCATGCCCATGCGTTTATCGTGCCCGCCATGGTGCAAGGACAACTCGCCTTGTTTGTGGTGCCTCGCGCAGAGGGCATCCAAACCCGTCACAACTATGTGTCGCAAGACGGCAGTCGCATGGGTGAGGTATTCTTTGAAAACGCACCCGCCCAGTTGTTGAGTCTGCAAGGACTGGCAGGTTTGCAATTGGGCGTGGACGTGGGCATTGCCGCACTGTGTGCCGAAGCGGTGGGCTTGATGGAAAAAACCTTGTCCATCACGGTGGAATACATGAACACGCGCAAACAATTCGGCGTGGCCATTGCAGCTTTTCAGGCTTTGCAACACCGCGTGGCAGACATGAAAATGGAATTGGAGTTGGGGCGTTCGATGAGTTATTACGCCACATTGAAATTGAACGCCCCTGCCGATGAGCGAACGCTGGCTTTGTCGCGTGCCAAATGGCAAATAGGCCAATCCACTCGGCATGTGGGACAAGAGGCGGTGCAATTGCACGGCGGTATTGGCGTGACCGATGAATACATCATCAGCCATTGCTTCAAGCGCTTGACACAAATGGAGATGACTTGGGGCGATAGCCTGCACCACTTGGCACATGTATCGAACCACATGCAAGACACGGCTGGGGTATTTGCCTGACCATGCACCCCAAAGCCCTGCTCGACGCCTGTACCGAACTCACCCGCCTCTTGCTTCGTTTTGAACACCCCGCTGACAGCGTGGTGTCCAAATATTTTCGTGACCAACGCAAATCCATGGACCTCGGACCGCGCGAGCGCAATGTGTTGGCCGAAACGGTTTACAACGTGTTGCGACAAAAATTGCGGTTTGAACATTTGGCCAAATCGGGCACGGGAGTGCGCGAGCGACGTTTGGCCATTTTGGGATGGGCAGCGCATTTGGATGCGCAAGCCAAGCAGCAACAACCCCAAGCCCAACATGGCGACCGTGGTTTCATGAAAGCCGCCATGAGTGAGATGGAGTTCAAGTGGCTCAGCGATTGCGATGCCGCCACGGAAGACGATTTCCTGGCTCCCCACAAACACAACTTGCCCGCGTGGTTGGCAGAAGCCTTGCAGTCGCAATTAGGCGATGATTTTTGGCCGTTGGTGGAGAGCTTGCAACATACGGCAGGCCTGGATGTTCGGGTCAACACCTTGCAGGCCAAACGCGCGGAGGTACTGACCCAACTGCAAACCAGCGGCATACAAGCCGTGGCCACGCCTTTTTCGCCATGGGGCATTCGCATGCCCGGTAAACCCAACCTCAGCAAATTGGCGTTGTTTGAACAAGGCCATATCGAGGTGCAAGACGAAGGCTCCCAGTTGCTGGCGTTGTTGGTAGACGCCAAGCGCGGTGAGATGGTGGCAGATTTTTGTGCGGGTGCCGGTGGCAAAACACTGGCTTTGGGTGCGAGCATGCGCAACACCGGTCGCTTGTACGCGTTTGACACGTCGGCCCACCGACTGGATGCGCTCAAACCGCGTTTGGCCCGCAGCGGTTTGTCCAACATCCACCCGATCGCGATTGCACATGAGCGCGATGAGCGCATCAAACGATTGCGCGGAAAAATGGACCGTGTGTTGGTGGATGCGCCGTGTACAGGATTGGGCACATTGCGCCGAAACCCGGATTTGAAATGGCGTCAAACCCCCGAGGCGGTGGCTGAATTAGTCGCGAAACAAACCGCCATCTTGGCCGCGGCTGCGCGACTGCTCAAGCCTGGCGGGCGGTTGGTGTATGCCACTTGCAGTTTGTTGCGTGAAGAAAACGAAATGATTGCGCAGGCATTTACACAAGCCCATGACGGGTTTCAGCCTTTGCCTGTGGCAGAACTTCTGGCAGCGCTGGGTGTCGATGCCGCCAAGAGCCTTTGCACAGACGACGCACAGTTTTTGCGCTTGTGGCCACACCGGCATGCGACCGACGGGTTTTTTGCGGCCGTGTGGCAATTGACATGAGCCAGATTTAAAATCTGGCGATCGAATTCACCGAAAGAAATACATGGCATTACCTGATTGGCCTTGGTTAGATGGGGTGCTGACTTGGCTGGCACACGGCACTTGGCATTTGAGTGTCTGGCAATTGGTGGCTTTCACGCTGCTCATGACCCACATCACCATTGCATCGGTCACCATTTATTTGCACCGCCACCAGGCCCACCGATCTCTCGATTTGCACTGGTTGCCTGCGCATTTCTTTCGGTTGTGGCTGTGGTTGACCACTGGCATGACGACCAAGGCATGGGCTGCGATTCACCGCAAACACCATGCCAAATGCGAATCTGAAGACGATCCACACAGCCCGCAAGTCATGGGTATTCGCACGGTGTTTTGGCAAGGTGCAGAGCTTTACAGACGCGAAGCGGCCAACGAAGAGACATTGCGCAAGTACGGCCACGGCACCCCTGACGATTGGTTAGAAAACCATGTGTACGCTTATTTCCCTTGGCAAGGCGTGGGCGTCATGCTGGTCATTGACTTGGCTTTGTTTGGCGCCATCGGTTTGACGGTCTGGGCCGTGCAAATGTTGTGGATTCCCGTGACCGCTGCAGGCGTCATCAACGGCATCGGCCACTATTGGGGATACCGCAATTTTGAGGCACCCGATGCCAGCACCAATATTTCTCCTTGGGGCATCATCATTGGCGGCGAGGAACTGCACAACAACCACCACACCTATCCCACGTCGGCCAAGCTGTCTGTCAAACCCTATGAATTTGACATTGGCTGGATGTACATCCGTATCTTGCAAGCACTGGGTTTGGCAACAGTCAAAAAAACACCGCCCAAATTGCACTATGCGGCTGTTCAGCCTTTGGCCAATGAACAAACCTTGGAAGCCCTGATCACCAACCGCTACGAAGTCATGGCGGGTTTTGCCAGACAGCTACAAGCTGCGCTCAAGCAGGAAATTGCCACGTTGCCCAAGTTGCCCGCCGATGCGGTTTTGACCGCAGCCAAACGCTGGATGCACCGCGACGAAGTGCAAATACCCGCGCAATTCCACGGTTTGCTACAGCAGGCGCGCGCCGCTTTGCCCAATACCGACACCATGGTGCGTATGCGTGAGGAGTTGCGCCAAATGTGGCTCAACACACACGCCAGCCGAGCGCAATTGGCGCAGGATCTGCAGCAATGGTGCGTGCGCGCTGAGCAAAGCGGCGTGGCTGCTTTGCGCGACTTCTCGATGCAATTGCGAGCTGCGAGGGTGTGACGACCCGGACGATGACGGCGGGTATTAACGATCCCCATGGATTTGGGTTGACCAGATTAAATGTTTATTGTGGTCAACCCTGTGCCTTTGCTGGCCATTGAAAGATTACTCCAAGCGTTGGAGCAAATGTTCAACAACCTCTGAAAGGCTATTATGAAAAAAATCGTCTCACTTCTCATCACCGCTGGTTTTGCTGCTGCCAACTTTGCAGCCACCCCTCAAGCAGCCACAGCACCTGCTGCTGCCACCGCAACAGAAACTGCAAAACCTGTGGCAGAGAAAGTGAAAAAACACAAAGTCTCACACAAAGCCACCAAAAAAGACGTTGCACCTGCTGCAACAGCCACAAACACCGTCAAGTGATATTGGGCGAATGTGAAAGCACATAAAAAAACCGCCGTGAGGCGGTTTTTTTATGGAAGGGAGAAATCAATTATTTGAGTTTGATTTCTTTGTATTCGACATGCTTGCGAGCTTTGGGGTCGAATTTCATGATCGACATTTTTTCGGGCATGGTTTTTTTGTTTTTGCTGGTCGTGTAGAAATGACCGGTGCCTGCTGTTGATTCCAGCTTGATTTTTTCGCGTCCGCCTTTGGAAGCCATGGTGAAAGTCCTTTCGAAGTCGGTGAAAAATTAAGCTTGACCGCGTTCACGCATGTCTGCGAGAACCACATCAATACCTTTTTTGTCGATCAAACGCAATGCAGCGCTGGAAACGCGCAAA
>JALRAA010000339.1 GCA_023262645.1 Burkholderiaceae bacterium | reverse complement strand
AAATCAGTCGCGTTGGTAGCTTATGGATGACGCGCTCACTGGAGCACAATTACCCATGTCCAACAGTATTTGTAGGTTATCGGAGGTCTAAAGACGTCTGCGACGAGGCCCGCTTGGTCCCTTGCCTTCGATATGCCTGAAGGTGATGCGACCTTTGGTCATGTCATAGGGGGAGAGTTCCAAGGTGACTTTGTCGCCGGCCAGGATGCGGATGTGGTGCATTCGCATCTTGCCTGCGGTGTAGGCCACGAGTTCGTGGCCATTGTCCAAAGTGACACGGTAGCGCGAGTCTGGGAGCACCTCGCGCACCATGCCGGACATTTCCAGCATTTCTTCTTTGGACATCAGCGGCCTTTAAGCTTGCGACTTAATCGGCGGATTTGATGTTGGACGCTTGCAGGCCTTTGGGGCCGGTTGTCACTTCAAAGCTGACGCGTTGGCCTTCGGCCAACGTTTTGAAACCCTGATTTTGGATCGCTGAAAAATGGGCGAACAAATCTTTGCCGCCGTCTTCGGGGGTAATAAAGCCAAAACCTTTGGACTCGTTAAACCATTTCACTGTACCTGTTGCCATGTATTGCATTTCTTAAAAAAAAGGGAAGCCCCCCTCGGGGTCGAAGGTCAGAACAGGCGAAGAGACGAAGGGAGAAATACCTATGAGGGCAGAACTAAAAACGAGCTACAACGACATAACCTGATATCGAAGCCCAACTATGCACTGTTTCCCCACAGAAAGCAATCTTTATTTCCTGAATCGGCTAATATCAGGCAAATGAGTGACATTCGCACGCTGAAACAGGTTTTGAAACAACACCGCACCATCGCAGTGGTCGGTTTATCCGCCGATTGGTTTCGACCCTCGTATTTCGCAGCCAAGTACATGCAAGCGCACGGCTACAAAATTGTGCCGGTTAACCCCAAATACCCCGAGATACTGGACGAGCCCTGTTATCCCAGTTTGTCAGCCATTCCATTTGCTGTCGATATCGTCGATGTGTTTCGCAAACCCGCCGATACACCTGCCATTGCCCAGCAAGCGGTAGACATCGGCGCCAAAGTGCTGTGGCTGCAACTGGGCGTGGTCAACCCGCAAGCCGCGCAAATCGCCCAACACGCCGGGCTGACCGTGGTGATGGACAGGTGCGTCAAGATTGAACATGCACGTTTGTTTGGCGGCCTTGGTTGGTTTGGCGTCAATACGGGCGTGGTATCGGCACAGCGCCAAATTCCTCCTACCTGACAACCATGGCAGATCGCACATTCGGTTTTGACACGCTCAGCTTGCACGCCGGGCAAATTCCTGACGCCGCCACCGGTAGCCGCGCAGTGCCCATTTACCAAACCACGTCATATGTGTTTGACAGTGCCGAGCATGCAGCGAGTTTGTTCAATCTGCAAACCTTTGGCAACGTGTATTCGCGGCTGTCCAATCCCACGGTGGCGGTGTTAGAGGAGCGCATCGCCGCACTCGAAGGAGGACGCGCGGCGGTAGCCACCGGCAGCGGTATGGCGGCCCAAATGATCGCCTTGCTCAATGTCTGCGAAGCTGGCGACCAAATCATCGCGGCCAATACTTTGTACGGGGGTACGCACACTCAGCTTGGTGTGAATTTCAAAAAGCTCGGTATCGAAACCATTTTTGTGGACGCGTCTGATCCACAAAATTTCGCACGTGCCATCACGCCCAAAACCAAAGCACTGTATGCAGAAACATTAGGCAACCCATCGTTGAATGTGTTGGACATAGAAGCCGTGGCAACCATTGGCAACCAAGCGGGTGTACCCCTGTTTATCGACAACACATTTGCCAGTCCTTACCTGTGCCAACCTTTCCGGTGGGGTGCAGCCATCAGCATTCACTCGGCGACCAAATTCATTGGCGGACACGGCACCACCATGGGTGGCGTCATCATTGAATCGGGAAAATTCCCGTGGGACAACGGCCGCTTCCCCACCATGACTGAGCCCTCCCCCGGCTACCACGGCGTGCGCTTTTTTGAAACATTCGGCGACTTTGGGTTCACC
>JALRAA010000338.1:1767-2041 GCA_023262645.1 Burkholderiaceae bacterium | reverse complement strand
GGCCTATTTTTGGGGATACACGGTCTATGAACCCATCACTTTTTAACGATGCAACCGCATTGCTGGCACCCGCGAAAAACTTTGAATCTCACGACCGACGCACTTGGCTCAAGACCGCGCTGGGCATGGGATACGCCGCCGCTTGTATGCCGTTGTGCGCTCAAACGGCCATCCGCACCAGCAGCGAAGGTTTGCTGTGCGGTGAGGCCGTGGTGAATGTCAACGGTTTTCAAATACCGGTGTACCGTAGCATGCCTTTGGGAAAAACCGATTG